>JBLHLE010000296.1:0-7636 GCA_047620805.1 Pirellulaceae bacterium | reverse complement strand
AGAGCGGCCGCGTGCTTTCAATCCGCCAATTCTATCCTTCTTCGCCCTCTGCGGCCCTTTGCACCTCTGCGTTCTCCGCGTTTAAGAAAATGGTCCAGACGTCCCGGGAATTAACATTCGGTGCTAAACGCAGAGGGCCGCGGAGACGCAAAGGGCCGCAGAGAAAACAAGGGAACAGTATTTGGGGACTCAATTCATGCCGTGTTTTACGGCGGGACCGAGTCAAGCCGAGTCGCGAAAAGAGACTCGCATGCAACGCGAGACTCGTCTGCAGCACGGCAAGCTGCTTCCGCTCGAAGTGAATGCCGACGCCGACTGGAACGGCGATTCGTCCGTCGAGCAAAGTGACGCCCTTGCCAACGGTTAATGTTGTTACAATACGCGAGCGCTCGACCTCGGCCTGAACTGGCGACGAGACTTCACCATGGCGGGCCCGCTCGGCTGCAAAATCATCGGCTGCTAATTTATTCAATTGTTCAATCGCTTTTTGGGAAGCATCATGAGTTCGATAAACGGTTCGCTAGGTCGTAAGTTGCGGATGGGATTAGTTGGTGGCGGCGGCGCCGCGTTCATCGGCAAGGTCCACGCTTCGGCGGCGGTTCGCGACGGTCGCGCCGAGATGGTGGCGGGCGCTTTGTCCTCGAATCCCGAGCGCGCGAAGGCCTCGGCCTCGATGTTTGGCATTTCGGCTGATCGCTGTTATGAGTCGTACGAGCAAATGCTGTCCTCCGAACAGGCGTTGCCGGAAGACCAACGCATCGATTTTGTCAGCATTGCGACGCCTAATCATCTACACTTCCCGGTAGCGAAAGCGGCCTTGGAAAGTGGCTTTCATGTGCTGTGCGACAAACCGATGACCGTCAATAGCGAGCAAGCTGAAAGCCTTGTCTCGTTGGTTGAAAAGACGGGCCGCGTTTTCGCGTTGACTCACAACTACACAGGCTATCCGCTGATCCGCCACGCTCGGCAACTAATTCGGGATGGTGAACTCGGCACGATTCAGGCTGTTCGCGTCCGCTACATGCAGGGGTGGATGCGAAACATCGAATTCGGCGCGGACATGGAACGGGGCGCGTGGAAGTTCGATACGGAAAAGAATGGACGCGCTGGAACGCTGGGAGATGTCGGAACACATGCATACAACTTAGCGCGTTACTTGAGTGGTTTAAAGCCAGCAGATCTATCGTGCACTTTGCGGCATTACCTTCCGAATAATCCACTGGACGACTACGGTCACGTCCTCGTTCGCGCTCCAGAAGGTGCGTTGATTGCTATCAGCGTGAGTCAGGTGACACACGGCCGCTACAACGATTTAGAAATCGAAATCGATGGCACCGACGGCGCTTTGGTTTGGCGTCAAGAGTCGCCCAATCAACTCACCTTTAGACACAACGACAAACCAATCCAGATTTACGAGCGGCATCCGGGCGCCGACTATATTAACGAAAGTGGCACCTCAGTTTGCCGTTTGCCGCCAGGGCATCCGGAAGGATTCCTCGAGGGATTTGCCAATGTCTATCGTTCCGCTTACGAAGACATGATCCAAGTCGCGGAAGGGGGAGAAGTCGACATGGCGTCCGCGGTTTACCCGACGGTCCGCGATGGTGCCGAAGGTGTTCGCTTCTTAGAACGCTGCCTGCAGAGCAACGACGAGAACGGCAGCTGGGTTTCGATGGATTAGCCTTGTTGCGACTTTGTGGTTTTCGTTCGAGCCGAATGTCGCCTTTCGTTCCGCCGAATAACTTGTGGTTTCAGCCAGCCGAGTTGGCTACAATTGGGTTTCGTATCCGCAGGGCGATTCATACTGAATATCGGCTCATACTAAATATCGGCAGTGCAGAAACTGTCGTGCAAGCTGCGCGGCCTCTTGGAGAAACTCGATGCAACTTAGTCCGCTCAATGCCATCACTTCTTTGATCGCTCTCCTTGCTTTCGCATCCGCGGCATTTGCCGATGGCTACACCATCGTCGTATCGAAAAAGACACTTGCGGATCCGCAGTGGAGCAAAGTTGTCGAAACATTGAAGGAGCGTCATCGGGGAGAAGTTATTAGTTACGAATCGCTCGACGACACTCTTTCGGATTTACAAAAACAGTTCCCGCGGCACACATGCTTTGTCGCGACGCGCGACGAGGCCACTCGACAGTTCGTAGCAAATGTCCATCGTCTGACTCGAAAGTTCGACGACGATCCTTATACCGATACGTTGTGGGGAATCCTCACGGGGTACGATGCTGCCAACGCTTTGGAAATTGCGGCGACCAAAAAACCTTTGGAGGTGAAGCGAGTTGCAGCGGGGACGGAAGTTGCCTTGGATCGATGCCAGGAAGGAATCTGGTATTGCGAGTTGGAGAAGCATCGCACCGTGCGGAAGAAGATGGGAGAGTCTGCAGTACAAGAGAAGGGGCCGGCAGATACCACGAAGGCGTTGGCGGATACTTTGACAGAATATCAGGCCGATCTGTTTGTCACTTCGGGGCACGCCACCGAGCGGAATTGGCAAATTGGTTTCCGTTATCGCAACGGATATTTTACTTCCAAGTCGGGCCAGCTTTACGGAGTCGACACCGAAAAGAAACGGTTTGAAATCAACTCCACCAATCCAAAGGTTTACATGGCTGTGGGGAATTGCCTGATGGGTCACGTCGATGGTCCCGATGCGATGGCTCTGGCGTTCATGAAAAGCACGCGAGTAAATCAAATGGTCGGTTACACCGTGTTGACGTGGTATGGCTACGGAGGATGGGGCTGTTTGGATTACTTCGTCGAGCAACCCGGCCGCTATACGTTTGCCGAAGCATTTCACGCCAATCACCATGCTCTGGTTCATCGTCTGGAAACTGAATATCCGAAAATCGCGAGAGTCGATGTGCCACCCGGCAAAACCACGGGTTACAACGAAGGGGGCGGATTGCTGCACGATCGAGACGTCGTCGCGTTTTATGGCGATCCGGCCTGGGACAGCAGCATGGCGGACGGCCCCTTGAACTGGGAACAAAAACTCACGCAAAACGGCGATCGCTACACACTGGAAATCGTGCCGCAACGTGGTCCGGATACTTTTCATCCGGTAAATAAGAATGGCGCGCAACGCGGTTGGCGGCCGATCGTTCACTTCTTACCGCATCGTCTAAAGGACATCAAAGTGATTAGCGGCGATGAATTGAAACCAGTCGTGGCCGACGATTTCGTATTGATTCCGAATCCTCGCGAGCACCGTCAAGGTACGACGTATCGCGTCGTATTTACTGCGAAGAAACGGTAGCCGACTTGGATTCGGTTGCTTTTGAACTGGTCGCCGCAGAGACCTGCACTTTGGAGTTAGACAGCTTCGAGAAGGGCTCAATGATAAGCTGAGTTCCATCGGCTCCGATTGGCACGTTGATATTGGCGCCTTCTCGGTTGGCCGTGCCTTGCAATTGGACTGTATACTCGCCGTCTTCAGGTGCCTCGAAAGTTTGTTCGGTTCGCAGTGGCAAGTTTTTCAAGAATCGCGTAACGTACTTGGGCCAATACGAGGAACGGGCAACCACCTTTCCCTCCGAGTCGACAACTTGACTGACCGCTTTGCAGAAGATCCCTTCTCCTGCGGCGTAGTCGGCGGGGTATTGGATTTCGAGCATTCCGGTAACGCGGAGGACGTCGCTCTGCTGCAGTCGGATTTTGTGTTCGCAGATGGACTGAAAACCGGCGTTCGTTTTTACGACTAGACGATTGGGAGCCACGGCGAGAGGGGCGGAGGTCATTCTCCACATCCGGGAATCGGACGAATCGAGCCGGCGAAACTGGTGAGCCGTGACGTGTCCGCAGGCGGCGATGATCGGGCGGACGACGTCGTCTCGAACTCCATGCATCGACACGGCGTATTGGTAATGTCCCGCGTAGTTCACTTTGTGGACGCCGTCTGTCGCCAGTGGTACATATTGCGCAGCTCGGGCTGCGTTTTCTGTCGCCCAGGGGCTGGCTGTCACTCGATTGTTGATCAAGATAGTTTGACCATGCATTTCCAATTCGCCATCAATCCATCCAGCAGTCGACTGCCCGGTCAATCTAACGATGTCACCGGGCAGAGAGTTCATACTGATGCTGTAAGCGAGCGATCGTTTCTCGAAGCTGCCGCCATAGGTTTTGCGGTCGACTTCTGCATCGGTTTGCCATTGGACAAGCCCACGAGCTTCTGCTCGTTTCGCACTGACCAGCGACGTGAATTGGCGGTAGTGCTCGACGACCAAGTGACCATAGCCGCGTTCTAGTTTGATACGGGCCATCGTATTGGTGAATTCGGCGCGGTACTGAACGTCGATTTGCACGAAACCTTCATGGTCCAGCTTCATAGCAGCGTCACACCACAACGGCATGTGGTGACCGGAAAAACTGCTGGTGCAGTTCTGCGAGATGGTGGGAGAGATTACTTTTCCGTTGGCCGCGATACGAATCGCGCCAACCAGTGGGTAGCGAAAATCGTTGGTGACTTCTACCTGCCCGCGTAGGCGAAGGACGTCGTTTTTGCGAACATCGACAGTCGCGGTATAAATCGTCTGCCAATTGTTTCCCGTATCAAGACGATGCTCTTTCTCGATGCGAGCATCCTGTAGATCGACCAAATACCAGCCTCCCAGTTCGGCGTCAGCAGCTCGACAAATCCCCTGCGGTAACGCGGCCGCTGCCACAATCGAGAAACCCAACAATGCGAGTGCGGTGGACAGATGCCCAGCAAGGTATTGGGAGAGCCACATCAGAGTACTTACTAGCGATTGCCTGAAGAGTTAATTGGAGCCTGAGTTTGAGATGTATGGTCTCCATTGTAATTGTGTGCCCGGTACCATCCTGACCCGATTGGGTCGACGGGCGTTAGTCGCAGCTTCGACATGATCGCTGTTCTCGTTGTGACGATTATGCGCTCAAAGGGGCAGCTTTGTGCCAAGCAGGAAGGCAGGGTAGCGCCAAGCAGGAAGACAGAGTTGTGCCAAGCATGAAGTGACAGCAAGAAACATTTGGGAGCCAGAACTTCGCTTGTTTTAGTCGGGGATTCGAAAGTAGTCGAAGACATCGAATGGGCCGCGAAGTTTGCCTTCGATCAGCTGACTTTCGCGGCGAGAGCGATAGGCCTGCCAAGAGTTAGGGAGAACTAGAATGCGTTTCGATTTTTTGCTTTCGCCCAAGCCATTGATCGCTGTCACAGCGTATTCGAATTGAGTGCCGTAGGCTTGGTAAACGCGGTCATCGTAGTAATACGGATGCTGTATCGCGGGAGCTGCTCCGGGGGCGTTATCTTTGAAGTGGTTTTCAGATCCGTAGTGGACCGATTCCCAAACGGTAACTCCAACCGGTCGCCGGTACACTTTGTAATCGCGAGCCCCGAGAACGCTTCCCCAGCGGAGCCCCACCGTATTAACGTCCAGCCAGTCAATCGCAAGTCCCGCGGGAGGTACAGGCGTTTGATTGGTAATGTGTGCCAAAGCAATGCTCGATGGTGGACCAGCGCGACGTTTCCTCAGCGGAACGACTCGGACAAAGAATCGGGCCCCCTCTTTTAGTCCCGCGATTTCATAGAAGGCCCCCGCCGTCGTCGCCAGACTGGTAAAGGACAAGCCGTCCTGAGAAAGCTCGATGCGATAGCTGTCTGCGTGCTCGACCATCGTCCATGTTAAGCGTGCTTTGCCCCGCACCGTTTCCACGTTGCGGATTGAGGGAGCGATTAGCTGAGGCTCATTGGCAGGTGCAATTACGAAACGGTGCCGTCCAGCGGGAAGTGTAAATTGCAAAGACGATTGGTTCGGTTTCAACTGAATTTGTTTTCCGTCGCTCCAAACTGCCAGCGTGGTAAAAGGAGGTGTGACGTCGCCTGTTAATGCAACTCGCACGGTGACCGCTTTGTCGCCTTGAGCCCAGCCACTCAGCCGAGGAGTCGCTTGCTCATTGCCGTCCGCCCGCAGCCCGATCGCGTAATCTGAGTTATCGACCTCCAACTGTAAGCCCCAGGCGTCGATCTTCCGACCTCGAATCAAGGCCGCTTCGCGGGTGCCATCTTGGTGAAGACGCAGAACACCCGCACTCCCAATAAACTTCACGTCGGCATTCTCAAAGCTGATTTCCGTTGGCGAGAGCTGACTGGTACCGTATCGTTTTTTTAGTTCGATAAGTTCATCTTCCGTCGTTGGGGGACCGCAACTCTGAAGTACGTAATCCGTGCAATTTTGAGTCCGCACGCGATAGCCCACCGCTTGCTTGCGGCCGTCGCGAATCGTAGTGGCGTCGATCGGATTAGGCGACACCAATGTCATACCGTGCACTGAATTTGAGTCGAACAAGTATCGGCTCAACTTCGTTGCTTTCGCGTTTTTTGATGTCTCGTTTATTGCTGTCGCGGTCGGCAGCGTTTTCGTTTCGCGACGCGGAGCAGACGAAATAATATTCAAGTTGCTGTCGGCAGGACTACTCCAATCAAAACACAATTCACCGTGCCGAACGTCGTCGTAGATGATCATGTAATCCGTTCCCACCAAACCTACCGAACGACTGTGGTAGCTAGGCCAAGCCGGACTGTGTGGACTGGAAGTAAGTTCGGAGAATTGGACGAAACCAAGGTCGTACACGGGACGCCGTATTGCGTTGCCGCCGAGGTTGACGAAACGTCCATCGACTGCCGTGCGGACCGAACCGCTGGAGCCGACGAATTCTGGGCCCGGAAGTGAAAACGGCGAGTGATTGGAAAACGCTGATGTATAGGTTTGCTCGCCCGCACAATAACTGATGGCGCCATGAGCATGCGTCATGTCATGCATGTTGCGGATATCACCTTGGTAGACGTGGGCGGAGGTTTGGTCGTCGCCAGTCACGGCGCGAAGAGAGACGCCGAATCCCGCTATTTTGGCGGACGACAAATGTGGAGGTGCACCGAGTTTCCCCCGCCACCACTTCAATTTCTGGATTTCCTGTCCGTCAAAATCTTGTAGTTCGATCTCGATCTCGGCTGCTACCGATTCCAGCCAACTGTGTTGTTCCGCGGTAAGAAATGTTGGAGACGAATTGGAGTGACTGGTGGAACAATGAACGATGAAGCGGGCGAGGTCAAGAGTCGCTTCGTTGGCGAATTGCTTGTGCCCATCTACCTGCTCAACCATTCGACTCCACTTCAGCATTTGTTGAAATGCTGCAAGTTGCCTGGCCTCCATCGCGCCACGCCAACCCGCAATCGTGTTGACATCGCTACGCTCAATGTCGTTGCGTTCTCCCAGGTACGCATCGAGCCACGTGCGATTGGTGTAGTCGAATCGGCCGATCCAAAAATCTCGCAACGTCGAAGGTGGCTCGGCCAGAGCACCGAGTATGTAGCTGTGACGCCGCACATCATCCATTGAATTCATTCGAGCGAACGAACTGGTGTCCGCCGAACTCAATTCAGAAGCAAGCAGATGAGTATACAAACGACGGAGCTCGACATTTTGTGTTTCATTATCGGACAACATCCGAGTGTAGTTTTCGGGATAGAACTTCCGCAATTCGTCGGACAATTGCTTGGCAGGCGGCAATTGTTGCTTGGCAGGAACGACTGAATCGTCAGTTGGGTTGGCAGTTTTCTTGTCGAGTCCTTTGTCGGGCGGAGGTCTGCGCGGAGTGTAACGTCGCGGGACA
>JBLHLE010000295.1:0-7657 GCA_047620805.1 Pirellulaceae bacterium | reverse complement strand
CGTCGAAGACCGTCGAATCACTAATCAAGATGACGGAGCCGGAAATTGTTCCGGCGCATCTGCTACCAATGATGGGCGATGTTTGTATTCTACCGGCGGCTCCACCAATAACGCCTCCACCAATAATGCCTCCACCAATAACGCCTCCACCAATAACGCCTCCACCAATAACGCCTCTGTCCGAGCGTATTACAAATACGCCTTAGCTTAGATAAGACATTTCTTTTATCGTTCCCGCAATTGCAATCCGCAAAAGGCGCGCGTAATGAAAGCTGCGAAGAAGATTGAATTGGGGCAAATCCGAGTTGCCTCGCCGTGTTCGGCTTTATGGGAAAAAATGGCAGGCGACGAGCGATCTCGCTTTTGCGAACAATGCGATAAGAGTGTATTCAATATCTCTGGCATGCCGCAGCACGAGGCCGAGGATTTTCTGAACGCGGTCACCGCAAGTGTTTGCGTACGTCTCTATCGACGAGCCGACGGAACGATCATTACTAACGACTGTCCAGTTGGACTTCGCGCTGTCCGACTTAAGATCGCTCAGTTCGTCGCCGCAACTGTCGCGCTGCTTGGAATGTTGACGTGCACTGTCACCTTTGGCACAGCCACCTTCGGCGCATTCAATCGGGCTGGCGATAGAACTTCTGGAGCCGTCGAAGCTTTGAAAAATATGTCACTCGTTCCCGCTCCAGCCGCGCCGCCCGTGGAGTGCTTGGAGATGGGAGAAATGGCGGTTCCTTTGATGACTCCAACGCCGCTCGGCCCCGCGCAGTCACCAGACTTGCCCATGCCCCAGTTGTAAATACGCCAGTTGTAAATACGCCAGTTTCCAGTGCCCCAGTTTCCAGTGCCCCAATTATAAATACCTCCGTTACCAGAATCTGAAGTAACGACTACCGATCTCAATGCTGCATTTCGACTGCATTTCTGCTGCAAATATCGTGAAAGCGTGTAGCTTACGGTTGTCTAGGCTCGCGTTCTGCTAGCACTTGCTGGCTCTTGACCAGCTGAACTCAAGCTTTATTGCCATCCGAGTCGATGACCATTCACAGGGTATGCCTTGCGCGCATACTGTTGACTCCCTTATCTGGGCACCGTTAAACATGTCCAACCCCCAATCATCCCATGCCAACCGAGCGAGTGGCGACGAGGCGGTATATAGACCGGGTCGTCTCTATGCGATGATCGTGACTGCGCTGGCATTGTTCCTGTTGGGAATGGTGTTCACGAGCAAGCCAGTTCAGGGGTATCGATCCGTGGTCACGATTGGATGTGCACCGCGGGAGGAGTCGCAAATTCTCGCCCGCGCGAACTTGCAAGATTTACCCGTTCAGGTCGAGCTGAAGTCAGAGAGTTTAACGGCGGTCATGGTCTCGGACCCGTTATTGCATCGAGTGTTAACAGCATTAGACTCTCAGTCCATACCACAGACGACCACGAGCGGAGCGTTGGAAGCAGACATTCGCTTGCGGACGACGATCCAAGTTATCCGCCCCGCGCCGGGCGCTGAGCAGTTGATTACGATCACTTACATGGACCGCAATCCGCACGCGTCCGTGGGCGTTGCCAACGGAATCGCTCAGCAATTTTTGGCGTCGAAAATTGAAATCGACGGTTACGGTTACACTCAATTGAAGACGTATCGAGCGCAATTGCAAGGCGGGCGGCCGGCACCGAGTTCGGTGATATTCCTGAGCTTGTTTGCGTTAACATTCGGTGCGGTTGCCGGTTGGCTGGCGGGACCAGAAAAAGAAGTCACAACATTCGCTTCGGTCGGAGAAGTCGCGAATCGACTTTCGCTGCCGATCATCGGCGAAATTGGAAAAGCGGTTAGTCGTCGAGCCCGTCGCGGTTTTTTGAGTCGCGCTCGTTTAGCTTCTTTCGCGACGCGGACGAGCGAATTGACGCTAGCTATCCTCGTCGTGGGATTCGTCTCGATTGCCGTAATGGACAGTCCTTACGCCCCAACATTCCTGCAGGATCCGTTGACTGCAATTTCCCAAGTTGTCAGTCGCATCCGCGGAACTTAAAGCTTCGATAGTAAAACAACAAATCGTTCTTGTATCCTTGTCGCAATTACACCTTGTCTTAGCAGCAACAGATTAAACGCTTTCGCCACGGAAGGTCAGCGAGATGTACGAATCGTTTTTCGGTTTCAATCAACGTCCATTTTCACACGCTCCCAATGCCGCGCACTATTATCCAGCGCCCGGTATTGAACAGGCTCGGCAAACGTTAGCCAGCTGCATTGAGCGGGCGGCGGGACCTGGTGTGTTGATTGGTCCGCCTGGCGTTGGCAAGACTTTGCTATGCTATGTACTGGCCGAGCAATTCCGCGATAGCTTTCAGGTTGCCACGCTCGGCGGCGCCAGTGTTTGCACACGCCGCGCCTTGCTGCAGAATATTCTTTTTGAATTGAAACGGCCCTATCGCGACATGGAAGAAGGCGAATTGCGGCTTTCCTTGATGGACTATCTCGAGCCCGGACCGACGTGCCCCAATGGTCTCTTGTTGATCATTGACGAGGCTCACACGCTTCCGTTGCGGTTGATAGAAGAACTGCGATTGATGACGAATTTCGTTCGCGAGGGACAAGCTCGAATTCGGTTGGTCGTCAGCGGCACGGTGGCACTCGAGGAACGCTTGGCCAATACGAAATTGGAGTCGTTCAATCAGCGAGTTACCGCTCGATGTTATCTGCAGTCGTTGGGATACGAGGAACAATGCCACTACCTGCGGGCTCAGATCGCTGGGGCGGGAGCCGATCCCGACGAATTGATCGATGAGTCGGCACTATTGGCCGCCTATCGCGCGTCCGATGGAGTTCCCCGGATCGTCAATCAAATTATGGATCACGCATTTGTACTTGCATTTGCCGCCGGAGAGGGTCGTCTGACGGGCCGTTCAATTGAACAGGCATGGGCCGATCTTCAGCAGCTTCCCACGCCTTGGATTGATGAAGAAACGACGTCCAATCAAGAAAGCGTCGTGATTGAATTCGGTGAATTAGACGATATTGCTCAGCCATACGTCGACGAACGAATGGACGAGTCCGAGATCGAAGTTTCCGAGTTGTCAGAGCTGTACGATTCGAGGCAGGATGGGGAATCGCCCGGCCTCAGAGTCGCTGCAGTTGGTGATGAATACGAATGTGAGTTTGAACTTGGTGAGGGCGTTGAATTCGAATCGCCCAATGTTCCGCAGGCGTTCAATCCATTCGAGGAACAATTCGAGGAAGAAGAGGTCATTCTCGACCGCCACGCTTCGCTGGAGAATGTGAATATTCGCAGCCGACTTCGAGTTAGTTCGAAAACGGACAACCCGTGGCAACTTCTAGCAGAGTTGTCGGACAATGAGATAAATGCGATCTCGCCTACGCCAAAACCCGATCCCGTAACACCAATCGTAGATCGCGATTCGCGGTCGTCCATTGCTCCAACGATGAACGCACTTGATGCTGTCTCCGATTTAGCATTGGATGATCCGTGGGCCATGGCCAGCGACGATAGCGCCGACTCTGCTCCGCTGGAAAGTTCGGCTGGCAATTATGAGTACTCGACCAATTTGGAAAACAGTGCGGACCGCACGCTCGACCTCCTGGAAAGCGAGCGAGAACTGTATGAGACGTTACTCGATCCGGCAAGTGACCCGGTTCTGCCCGAACATTTCGACGCCCATGCTCCAGCTCCCGCAACATTTGCCGACCAAGAAGAGCAGTCATATTCAGACGCGAAGAATCAGGTTGAGGCTCTCGTTAGCGATGTTCGACGGCAAACAGTGAATCATCACCAATTCGGCGTTTCAACTCCTCCCGCAGTTTTGGGCGATGACTTGAGTCAGGTTTTGTCATCGACTTCAGCAAATGACGAATCAGTGTGCAACGTCGACGAGCTTCTTTCATTCGGGACCTCCGTTCAACAACTCGAATTGCGAGTTGCTCCCACAGATGATCGCGACATGATTCTGATTGAGGATGAGCCAAACGCCCGTCGGAATGGTACGGAATCACTCGTTCATCCCGACTATCAGCAAATCCTCGCTCAGATGCGACAGCCATGAATGGAGAAGAGATGTCGTTGAAAACAGATCAAGGCTCTGTGCGACGCGAATCAAATGGGCCTGTTCCACGACCGCATTCCATCGCGGAGCTTTACGGTTCCACTCCAGTGGATTCGCAGGGTCCACCTGCGTGGAATCAATACTCCGACTTGCCACTGGCCAGCGAAGAGGAGGGGATCGAGCGGGACGCTTTAGTCGATGAGCCGCCAGGCCCTGCGAGTCAGTCAGTGCAGGAGCAGGCTGTGCGGGCCAAATCGGTGGTTCCTCCACCAAAACACCGACGTCGAGTCTCGCCTCCAATTGACGATGACTCAGTCGTCTCGGTGCCCGCTCAGAACTCCCTGAATTCAGCAGACGTCGTGCCCATCGACAACTACCGAGACGTCTGGCAACGGGCAGCGAATCTCGCAGTATCGGAGCTGCTATTCGACCCGGCAGCTGAGTTTGAAGATGATTCGCCAAATGTTGCTGAGCAATTCGATTCCCCGGTCGCCTCGGCGTCGCCATCGGCCAGCGACTCGCCCGGAATTGGTCTCGATTCGCTTGCGATAATCGAATCGCAACTAGGTGCCGAATCCAATCGTGTTCGACAAACATTACCGGAAATGGAGTCGCTGCGAGTGGAGCTTTCGCTGCTCCCAGACGCACCGCAACAAGTTGAGTTGAGTTCCGGTCTTCACTCGCGATTGAGTGATGTTACCAGCGCCGACGACGAGCCGTTGATTGCAGAGATTGCGGATTCGGTCGATGTAGATTCCGTCGATGTCAATCACCTTCAGCCGACTTCGCTTGTCGAATCGCGTCGGGAGCCCGTCATTGCTTCGCCCAAAATTGACAATTCGTCACTGCGGTTAGAAGACCGTGGAGCGACAAGTAAATCGCCATTCGCCGGAGTCGAACGCGACAATGCTTCCGAGCCAAGAATGAGCAGTGCCCCGGAACGTTCATCGCGCCTCCGCGATTTGAAGTTGCGGCTGGACATTCCCCGTTTGGAAACACGGTCGACGGCAAAGCCACAGATCCGTCGATTCGAGGAGCAGTTGTTAGCGAATATCAATGACGCCTCGAAGTCCCAGCAGTATCAACAGCTCGCCACGACGATCCAAAACCAGTTTCCCACCGAGTCCCACGCGACGGTGTTGATCGTCGGCTGTGAAATGGACCTTAAGTTCAGCGAAACGGTTGCCACCTTGGGAACTTATTTGGCCGAGTCGATGGGACGGGACTGCTTGCTTGTGGACGCGATGCAAGGTGCCTCGTCGTTGTCATCGAGGTTCGACCAAGCCAAGGCGTCTGGGTTCGCCGACTTAATCGCTGGCCGACACGAGTGGAAGGAATTGGTGTTGCGAACCTATTTCAATAATTTGACTTTGCTACCGGCGGGACGTTGCGCAATCACAAAGAACTCACAAACGGCACCAGACACCGCCCGCCTGCTAGAATCGATCAAGCGGCTCCACCGCTACACTTTACTTGCTGCTGGGGAAAGTCCGCTCACTCCATTGCTCGGGAGAATTTGCGACGTCACATATTTGGTCGTCCAGTTGGGGGCGACCGAATCCCAGCAAGCAACGGAAACCGTAGCTCAATTACGGTCTTCTGGAGCCCGTGTACTTGGCTGCGTTGTTTTGGGTGATGAAGACTGACGACCAGTTTTCTACACAAATGTGTATCGACGAAACTCGGTAACTCGTGAATAATCCAAGCTGATACCAAACTGCAGCAACGGATTACTCAACTGATTTGCACTCAAAAGGACGATCAAATGCGGAGAATATTGGTTACTGGTGGCGCTGGATTCATTGGCTCGAACATCGTTGAAGCGTTAGTGAAACGCGGCGATGAAGTCGTTGTACTCGACAATCTATCCACCGGATTCGCTGCGAATATTGAACTGCACGGCGAACGCGTCGAATTTATCGAAGGCGACCTGACCAAAGTTGCCGACGTTGCCAAAGCGGTCAAAGGTGTCGACACTATTTTCCACCAAGCTGCGCTGGCCTCCGTTCCACGTAGCGTCGAAAGCCCACTCGATACTCATTTGCACTGCGTCACCGGAACGGTCACGCTGCTGGATCAAGCAAGGCAAGCGAATGTCCGTCGAGTTGTGTACGCGGCGTCGAGCAGTGCCTATGGCGATCAGCCGCATTCATCGAAACGAGAAACCGATCTGCCGTCGCCATTGTCGCCCTACGCGGCAGCCAAATTGGCGGGCGAATATTATTGCCAGGCATTTCATCATACCTATGGTTTGGAGACTGTTGGCTTAAGATACTTCAACGTGTTTGGACCGCGTCAGGATCCCGGCAGCGCGTACAGCGCCGTCATTCCGCTATTCATTACAGCGATGTTAAAAGGTGAATCTCCAACCGTCCATGGCGACGGATTGCAGTCTCGCGATTTTACCTTCATCGCCAATGTTGTTCATGGAAATCTGTTGGCGGCCGATGCCGACGGTGTCGCGGGTAAGGTCATCAATATGGCCAATGGTCACTCCACCACGCTGCTGCGTTTAATCGAGTTGTTAAACCAGACGCTGGGGACTGATATCCAAGCCAATCATACAGATCCGCGTATCGGCGATGTGAAGGAGAGTCTGGCCGACATCACTCGCGCACGGACCTTGCTGGGCTATGAAACTCGGGTGCACTTCGAGGAAGGGCTCGCTCTTTCTATCGACTATTACAAGTCACTAATTGCTAGGGCGGCCGCAACATAAGGCTTGAATGCTGAGCCTGCGGGTGGCAGTTCAAAGTCCAACTGAAATTGCGGAACCATAGCCTCTATTGCCAGGAGATACGGACATGTCCATTGTAACGATTGCTGCAGCGCTGGCGTATTCTGTGGTGGCGACTATAACGAATGCACTTCGTCATGTTTCAAAATTGATCCGAGAAAATCAGGATTCGATGAAGCGAGTACCTGTTCCCGTCCGCTCCCCAATTAGAATGGAAGAACTGCCCCGCGATAGCTAGCTGTCAGTCCGACGAGGAGGTTCAATGAGCGATAACAAGAAAACACTGATCACGATCGCTACTTACAACGAAATCGAAAATCTTCCGCAGCTAGTCGACGAGATCTTCGAATTCACTCCCGACGTCGATGTCTTAGTTATCGACGATAATTCTCCCGACGGTACCGGCGAGTGGTGTGACGCGAAATCTTTGAAAGATCCACGCATTCACTGTCTGCACCGCGAAGGAAAGCTCGGACTCGGCACGGCCACGATCGCCGGTATGAAATACGCCATCGATCACGACTACGAATATATGCTCAACCTCGATGCGGACTTCAGTCACCATCCAAAATACCTCCCCGATTTACTGTCGGGCATGGAGGAGCAAAAAGAACCAAACGATGTGATGATTGGCTCTCGCTACGTGCCGGGCGGGGGGACAAAAGGTTGGCCATTGCACCGTCGCTTGATGAGTCGCTGCGTTAACCTCTACGCCCGCGTCATGCTCGGGTTGCCTGCTCGAGATTGCAGCGGCGCGTTTCGCTGTTTCCGCACATCGCTCTTGAAGAAACTTGACTTCAGTCAAGTTGTCAGTAAAGGGTACTCGTTTCAAGAAGAGATTCTCTGGCAGCTAAAACGAGT
>JBLHLE010000294.1:0-7659 GCA_047620805.1 Pirellulaceae bacterium | reverse complement strand
TAGTCGAAGTTTGATAATTAGGGGATATTCACCAAGCTTGTCGTATTTGAGCCAACATTAGCGAAAATTGGATTTGTAAATGACCAATAATCCGTCAAGAATCGGCGTTAATAGCCTGCTAGCAAAACACTTGATGTACCCCCCAAAAAAAACCGCAGGACGCGAAAGAACGAGCTGCGACATCTTTCGCGGCCCATCGATTTTTTCGCGTATCGAATTATCGAGTTGTCGAGTTCGGTCCGTTTGGCTGCCGTTTGGCTGCCGTCGCGGCGAACATTCCTTGCCGATATGGCTTACCTACTTTGTAGAGAGCCATCCGCTTTTCTAATTCTTCGCGATCTGCCGTTGGGGCAAGTTTGATCGCATTTTCAATGGTCGCAATTGCTTGCTCATATTGCTCGGAGCTCGCTTGTGCCGCGGCCAAGGTATCGAGATAGCGGTAGTCGTCCTGGCCGTCGAGTCCGATCGCTTTCTGAGCAGCTTCGATCGCTAGTTTTTGGTCCCGGAAACGCTCGTCCGGGCAGGTTGCCATAAGCCACGCGGCGCTCTGATAAGCGCGACCGAGTTGGTTGTCCAAGCGGATCGATTCGCGATAATCCGTTGCCGCGTCTTCCCACATACTCAGGCTTCGATACGCATCCGCGCGATTTGCATACGCGATGGCACTATTGGGTTGCAGTCGAACTGCTTGGATATAGTCCAACAGGGCTTCGCGATATTTCTCGGCTTGGAAGTACGCGTGTCCTCGACTAGTGATTGCACCAAAGTCGTTGGGCTGCAGCTTGACGGTTTGGTCGTAGTCGATAATCGCTTTGTCGTAGTCACCGATTTCGTAATAGATTTCACCGCGGTTAAACCATGCATTGGTGTAATCGGGTTTCTTTTCGAGAGCTTTGGTGAAGTCGGCAATAGCATTTTTGTACTCGCCAATCAGAGCGTAACTTACTCCGCGGTTGTGACGAGATTTCCAGCGTTCCGGGTCGTTGTTGACGGCAATCTCGAAGTCGGACAAGGCTTTGCCGTCCATCTCCGTTGCGCGTTCGTTTTCGCCATCGGCAGTCAGTTGCGCTGCATAGTCGGCGAACGCTTCGCCGCGTCGGTTGTGAGCCCACGAGATCAGCTTTTTGACATACAAGGATTGTTCATCGTTTAGTCCGATGATTTGGGCCTTGCCGCACTGCTCGATGACGGACGAGTAGTCCTTCACGCTCTTCGCGGTTTTCGTCAATTCATAGGCAGCGCGAATGTGGGCGGATGGATCCGCTTTAATCGGGGCTGCCTGTTCTGGTTTTAGTTGAGCAGGTGGTTGTGCGTTCAGCTGAAGAGGCGCGTTAAACGCAGCCCAGCTTACGACTCCAGCCAATGTCAGGATGAACATCCGATGACAGATCATATCGACTCCCTCCGATATCTTGCGATTGTCTTAGTTTTTACGCAGTGTTCTCTACTTAGATCTGAATCGCGACGATCCAGATAAATGCTCTTACTCTTGCGGTTCCGTCATTCTCATTGGATCTAATGCTTCGCGTAAGGTTGCTTCTGGCAGCACTTGTTTTTCGCGGCACAAAGATCGAATCGTGACCTTCCGCTTAAACGCTTCCTTGGCTAAATCAGATGTCATGGCATAGCCGAGAAGTGGATTTAGACTCGTGACCATCGACAAGCTTTCTTCGACTGAGGCTTCGCACGCCTCGACGTTTGCTTCCATGCCCTCGGCACAGAAAGTGATGAAGGCACGCGTGCCCGATGCAGCCAAGTGGATGCTTTCGAGAATCGTGTGTCCCATCACGGGCATCATGATGTTCAATTGGAATTGTCCACCTGTGGCACCCGACATCGTGATCGTTTGGTCATTTCCCATGATGCGAGCGGCGACTTGCATCATGCTCTCGCACATTACCGGGTTCACTTTGCCAGGCATGATTGAACTGCCTGGCTGTCGGGTCGGCAACTTCACTTCGTAGAACCCGCATCGAGGTCCCGAGCCGAGCCAACGAATGTTGTTGGCGACATTGAATAATGTATTGGCGATAGTCTTGAGGTGACCGTGGCATTCCACTAATCCGTCGCGTTGCGCGTTGGCTTCAAAGTGGTTGACAGCTTCCACAAAAGGCACGTTCGTATTCTTGGCCAACTCCGCACTGACGCGCGCCCCAAACTCGGGGTGAGTATTGATGCCGGTGCCGACGGCGGTGCCGCCAACGGGAAGTTCAAGGACTGACTCGATCGCTTGTTGTGCTCGTTGGACGGATAATTCGAGCTGTCTGGCGAAGCCGCCAAACTCTTGCCCCAGTCTCAGCGGCGTCGCATCCATTAAGTGCGTGCGGCCAATCTTGATCACTTGGTCCCACTGCTTCGCCTTCTCCGTCAGCGTGTTGGCAAACTGTTGTAGTGCCGGGATCAAATCGTTGCGAATCGCAACTGCCACCGCGACGTGAATCGCGGTCGGAAATGTATCGTTCGTACTCTGTCCCATGTTTACGTGGTCGTTCGGGTGAATTACTTTCTCTTGCTGAAAGCGATCCTCTCCCAACAACTCAACCGCGCGATTCGAAATCACCTCGTTGACATTCATGTTGCTCGACGTTCCCGAGCCTGTTTGGAATACGTCGACCGGGAATTCATTGTCGTGGCGTCCTTCGGCGACCTCGCGACAGGCATCCAACATAACTTGGACCTGCTCGTCGCTCAGCGGATTCTTACCTGTTCCCGTGAGTTTTCCGATGTCTCGATTGGCTACGCCACAAGCAAACTTCACTTCACCCATCGCGTGGATCAAATGCGGCGGGAGCGACCACCCAGAAACAGGAAAGTTCTCAACCGCTCGCTGCGTTTGGGCGCCATAATACGCCTCCGCGGGAACGAGGACTTCGCCCATCGAGTCTTTTTCGGTTCGGAATTCACTCATAGCCAATACTCACACTAACCGCCACCAAAATTGGAGCTACAATCGCAAAATACACGTTTTAGCCCCTCCAAAGCGGCGTCATCATAGCCAGAAGTCTCTTCAACTCCAAGGCGAATCTCTGCTTACGACAATTGCCGTCCACCGAGTAGACGCTAGCCTAGCCAACGGAGTAGAAGCCAGCCCAGCCCAGCCAGTAGATGCAAGCTCCTAAACCCTGCCAACTCCGTACTGCGACGTATATGACACGCTTTTTCAACGCACTTTTTCAGCGAATGCGTGCTAGCAAAACAGAGAAGCCTTGATAGTCAGCCTTCCGCTCCGTATACGCTCCGGCACAACTATGCCGCCCTTCCCGGTGCTCTAACTCTTTTTTCGCTATCAACCACGCCCATTCCGAGGCCATCCTCCGCCCAATACTTGATATGTGCACTCAGGTGTGCGATGCTCACGCTTTCAAAACATGAGGTTCTCCACGTGTTTTGCCCCGTTATTATTCCATAACTGAAGCTGGCCCCCCGCCGGAGCTCGTCCAATGCGTTGGCAGACCAAATCCACTATCACACTGCTACTGATCACTCTTCTGCTAGCAGCTATCGCTCGCGGACAAAACGAAACTGAAAACCAAGCTTCCTCCGGCCCCGCTCCCGCCGCCGACGGCGAGGGAACAACGCCCGACTCAGCCCAACCCTCTGGCGAGCAACCTACGGATGGGCAAGGTGACGCGGATAACACTGCCGCGAAAGCTGAGATCGACTTCAATCGACAAGTTGTCTACCCGCTCGTTTGTCTAGCCGTCGGGATCGCGACCGTCTTGGG
Source organism: Pirellulaceae bacterium (assembly GCA_047620805.1). Taxonomy (GTDB): domain Bacteria; phylum Planctomycetota; class Planctomycetia; order Pirellulales; family Pirellulaceae; genus JBLHLE01. Next base: position 3,935 of record JBLHLE010000294.1, on the reverse strand, counting down.
GTTGATTATCCTGCTCAAAACAAATGCGTTCATCGCATTGATATCGGCGGCGATGCTCGTCAGTTTAATGGCTCCCGGCGATTGGGGCGCAAAGATAAGTCGAGTTGCTTCGGAGTTTGGGAATTCGGCTGGTGGAATCGGAATCGTCATCGCCTTGGCTGCAGTGATTGGTACATGCATGCTGGACAGCGGTGCGGCGGACCGGATTGTCAGGATGTTTCTTCGAATCTTTGGCGAGAAGCAAGCGCCCGTCGCCTTAATGGGGAGTGGATTCGTTCTCGCGATTCCCGTTTTCTTCGATACGGTTTTCTTCTTGCTCGTACCGCTGGCGAGGTCGCTGCACAAGAAGACGAACAAGGAGTATTTGAAATACATATTGGCGATTGGAGCTGGAGGCGCGATTACGCACACTCTCGTGCCACCTACACCCGGGCCGCTGTTGATGGCCGAGAATCTCGGTATCGACGTGGGATGGATGATCATCATCGGGATCGTCGTGGCATTACCAGCGGCGTTAGCCGGATTGTTATTCGCAGGAATTGCGGACCGCGTCATGAAGACACCGATGCGACCAATCGGAAATGAACCCGATCCCGAACCGTTGAAGGACGAAGAGCTTCCTTCGCTGTTGCTTTCGTTGGCGCCCGTCATCTTGCCAGTGATCTTAATTTCAGCCAGCACGATCCTCAACACGCTGGCGGATAGCCAGCACGCAGCATTGTTGAACGCAGACCAAGTGGAATGGACGGAGTTCCAGTCGACTTTAAGCGAACAGGCAGGGGCCGAAGGCGCGAATCCCGGCAAGTCGATTCTCAAGCACAAAGCGATCACACCGGAGATCGCCTCGCTTTTGACCAGCGACTCCGCTTTGAGCGATGAGCAAAAAACGACAGCTCTCGCTGGAATAAATGTGCTGCTCACCGACAAGAAATTCTATTCGGAGCAAGCATTCGGCGGCATAATGTTGAACAAAGTCGCGAAGTCGAAGCTCAGTTCTAACTTGGTGCGGATGAAACGTGGTGACGTCGAACGAATGAATCGAGCTGTCCTTGAATCCACCTATGGCGCGACGATTTCCGGTCACGAGTGGGACACGCCGAGTCGCAAGGCGGCTGGAATTAGCAATGTCTTTGGCAACGCCAGCTTTGCGTTGTTGATTTCGACAGTGATTGCGATGTGGACCCTTATCCGCCAGCGCGGGACCAGTAAAGATGAGATGTCAAAGCTGGTCGAACGATCGCTGATGAGTGGTGGTGTGATCATCCTCATTACGGCAGCAGGTGGAGCGTTTGGTGCCATGTTGACGGTAGCGGAAGTCGGCGATGCCGTTGAATTGGCGTTCGGCGAGGGCTTGAAAGGTGGTAACAGCGGGATTGTGTTCTTGCTGCTCGGCTTCCTACTCGCCAGCGTTCTTAAAGTTGCTCAAGGATCGAGTACGGTTGCGATGATCGTAGGCTCCGGCATGATTGCCGCGATAGTTGGCGACAAGGAATTGGGATTCAACGCGGTTTACCTCGCCACGGCGATCGGTGGCGGCTCTCTGGTCGGATCGTGGATGAACGACAGCGGTTTTTGGATCTTCGCCAAGATGGGCGGTTTGACCGAAGTCGAGGCTTTGCGATCGTGGACGGTGATGCTCGTCCTACTCGGATTGATTTGCCTCGGAATGTCGGTCCTGTTGGCAACCTTCATGCCGCTAGTCTGATCTGTTTGGACGGTGAATACCGCAGCTGGGTGACCCGACACTAGGTAACGTCGGGTTCGCCTTCTTTTCTTCGCGTCAATCGACGAACGAGAATGTCGATGACCCACCATTCCGCGAAAACCATCAACACCGGTACGCAAAACACGATCAGCTGCTGAATCCGTTGGTTCTCTAGAAACTGAATCCGAAACTGTAGAATCCAAACGAAAACGGATGACACAAGGACGCTGTTCATCACGAGAAACAGGCAAGAGAAAACGCAGGTCAGGATCAAGAATCCACAACCGTGTCGATTTGCCGAACGTATTGATTTACTAGTCAAGGTAATGCGGGATGGGTCAAAAGAGGAGTCAGAAGTAAGAGCGAAGGAACGAGCGAAAAGTCAACTGGATTGCTCAACCCTTCACGGAGCGGAGTTCGTCTTATTCTTAATCTTACTCTCAATCGCCAACCAACTTTACCCCTCGTTGTTTACTCACTAACGGGTTTTCGGCGTTTCACAAAAACATCGCAAGCACCGAGTCCGAGTTGCCGATCGGTGGTTTGGACGATGGCCCGCACGTGGCAAAGGCTGCGGGCCCCATCGGGAATCGTCAACTGGCATTGGAACGGTCCTTTTTTGACCTGCAATTGGATGGCTGTCCAGCGTGGATCGTTAGCCTTCTCGTAGGTGTCCATGTAACCGGCCAATGTTTCCGCCGCTGAAACATACTTTGGCCGCGCCGGAGCGCGTTGCCGAGTGCGATCTCGACGAACGACTAATTCGATGGTCATTAGGCCATCGAGCGGAGATTCTCCCTTGATTTGGATGTTGTCGCCTGCGACCGTATTGAATTCCGTTTCGAGTTTTACTTCCGCTGGATGAGGTAAACGCAGCAGAGGATCGCCCAGCAAGTTGAAAAGCGATAGATGTTCCTTGCGTTCGAGGTCGAGTTTATCTCGGACGGGGCTGATCGTTGCCGCGATAGCATCCATCATCCGGCGGTTTTCATTGTTCTCGTCGGGCGTCATCATTTTGCGTTTTGTGGCGAGGATGGCGTCGCCTAAAGTCAATTGTCGGTTCTTAAAGTACTCCGTCAAAAGACCTTCGCCCATGACGGCCATTGCATATGGCATCGTAACGCGGGAGCCACTGAGTACAGCGACGGGACCACCAGGTTGACGCAGCATGCGCTCGGCCAAACAGTCTTGCGGCGCGTCGTATGCACCTGTGTAGCAGGCCAAGAATACGGCGATTGGCGACCCTTGTTTGCACTGCAACAACTTGACATCGCGAACATCCATGATGTGATAGGAGCCGCCGGGAACCTGGACGCGATCCAAGTACCACTTTTGTCCGTGTCCGATATATACCCAGAATAGACAGCCTTCATTGAAACGGTCGATTGAGGCTTGATGAAACTGTCGCGGATCGGGACAGTAAGGACTTCGCCAGCTACCGTAGGTCATCGTCGTCGCATACGGTGACGGAATCCCGCTCGTTAGAAACGATTTGGTCGACATTTCCAAAACGGAGTCAGCAAGTGCGCCGAATCCACCAACGCCAGCAATGAAATTAACTCGGCGGCACCAATCTCCTTGTCCATTCTTCTCGTAATCAATGATCTTGGATGTCATCGCTTTTACGTCTTCTGGCGTATCGGCGGTCAGTCGCCCAATGGCCACCTCGGGAACTTGATCATCGTCTAAGTCGGCATACCAGTTATCGCTGGCGATCTGAGGTTCCGATCCCCAGTGAATATTAATCTTTGCCTGCGCATAGTGAGTGGGGATGGTGGCGGTTTGAGTGGCCGCTTCATTGGGTTGCGCCGACGGTACATCGCCGACCAGCAAAATGGCTTTGAGTTTGCCTGCCGCCGCGACGCCGCGAATCACTTTGCGGATTTCTTCCGCAGATTGGTTGTTTGGAACAATTTGAATGCGATGTCCTTGCGACCGGCGATGTTCCAGCCACAGCGACATCGCGGGCTGGAAACTCGGCGCACAAACTACGACAGTATCGGCAGGCTCGGCGGCCAGTGAAGACAACAGCAGCAGCAATAATTCAGACATCAACTCACCTCGCGTTATTTGAACAAGACGCAGGTGGAGTTTACCGCGATTCGGCAAGGGCCGACAGGTTGAAAAATGGTGGAAAAGCCAGTCTGAAGATGAATCTCAAACGTGATTCACCAGTATTTATCCTGCTAGCTCACTCCCAATTTTTCTCGCGATAGTAAACGACTTTGCC
>JBLHLE010000293.1:0-7680 GCA_047620805.1 Pirellulaceae bacterium | reverse complement strand
TATTAGAGCCCCGATTCGTCTTGACGAATGTGGCAGTAATATTCACCATCTGCAGGCCACAATGGATGACATACTGAGGAGATTACAGTGCAACGAACATGGATTGTCGCGACGCTGATTTTAGTTGCCAGTGGCTGCACACATACCGACACCTATCGACAACAAGGAACTCTTGTTGGCGGCGGACTAGGTGCTCTCGTCGGTGCTGCAATTGGCGAACACAACAACGAGACGCTCGCCGGTACCGCGATTGGAACGGCGGTCGGTGCGATGGTCGGCAACACGATGGGGCAAACAGTCGACAATGACCTCGCTCGCGCCCAGGCGATCACGCAGCAGCGGATTGGTCGGCAATTGAGCAGCGCCGTCACGACTCAGGACGTAATCGAAATGTCGCGGGCTCAGCTCGGCGACGAAGTCATCATGACTCAGATTCGCGCGAACGGGGTTCGACAGCGGCCTAGCGTCGACGACTTGATCGCGTTACGCAATTCGGGAGTAAGCAACGGAGTACTCACGGCGCTGCAGCAAGCTCACCCTCCCGTTACAAGTCCAGTTCGACGACCCCCAACGGTCATAGTGGAAGAACGCTACGTCGTACCAGCGGTAGCGCCACGTTCCTATTGGCACGGCCGCGGCAATCATTACCCGGTTTGCCGCCCAGTACCATCGCACCACCGAGGTGGCCATTGGGGCGTCTCAATCCACAATTAGATGGACAGTCATTCAGATGTATGGTCATTTAGATGGACAGTCATTCAGATGGACAGTCATTTAGATGGACAGTCATTTAGATGGACAGTCATTTAGATGTATGGTCGGGGCTTGTTTAGATACGTCGAGCCACGAGGTTCTCGCCACAATTCGCTCCCTTAGTCGATTCGCTCGTGGCGGTAACTTGTCAATAGATCAACAATTGGTCTTCGAGCGAATGTAACTCGTGGGTCAGTCTGTTGGGGTCGCCTGGTCGCGCGACGGAGAATAGACTGCTGCAATGGAGGTCAATTTGTAGTTCGCTGGCCGTTGGTCCGATCCGCTTCAGAGTAACCGTTGTTGGCAGGTGTTCGACCGTAAAGGAAAACAGCGCGTCGAATAGAGTACCGCGGGTCAGTTTCCATTGCTCACCCTCGCGTTCAACTTTGAAGCGATGCAGTCCAGCCCATTCCGAAATTTTAGCGGGCAGCTGATCCGCGGGGATGTCGAATGCAATCAGCCGTCGCTCTTTTATGTCTAGCGGAAAATATCGAGCTGACTTAATGAGCCAAGGAAAGCCATCCTGTCGCGGCGAGGCATACGGATTAGCAGCGTTCATGGGGAAAACTCAAAGCGGGCGGGGGACGATTGTTGGGGAAACTAATTCTCAGAATAATTGGTCTTGCGAAAGCGTCTAGTGTTTCAGTTTTTGAACGCCTTCATTCAGTGGGAATGCTGGAACCGACGTTGCGGGACAGGCATACCCGCTACCTTCCCCCTAACCGGACCGGTATACTCCTAAGCTTGGCTCGACTTCGCACAACGCCCCCGCTACAGCGCGCAAAGTATTAGTTGCGGGTGGACGCTCCGGAATTCCCCCGAACACGTATTCGGCACGAACGAATGAATCAAACGGCACCTTGGAAATCACTCTATCCTTTTGAGTCGCACGAACTGCGGCTCGACGGTCTCCGTTATCATTATCTCGACGAGGGGTCGGGGTCCCCTTTGTTGATGGTCCATGGCAACCCTACTTGGTCGTTCTACTGGCGAAATCTCGCGCAAGCTTTTCGCGACACACATCGAGTGATCGCGCCCGATCATATGGGTTGCGGGCTGAGCGATAAGCCGCAGAAGTACAACTACACGTTAGAACAACACATTCAAAACCTGCTACAGCTTGTCGAACAGCTCGACTTACGCAACATCACACTGCTAGTGCACGACTGGGGTGGCGCAATCGGGCTGGGAAGTGCTCTGCGGGTGTCGGATCGGTTCAGTCGATTCGTCGTTTTCAACACGGGGGCATTCCCGCCGCCGTACGTGCCATTTCGCATCCGTGTCTGTCGCATTCCTTTACTCGGCACAGTTGCAATGCGGGGCTTCAACGTCTTCGCCCGCGCGGCGCTGACGATGGCGACGGAGAAGCCGGAACGCTTTACCGCCGCCGTGAAGGCCGGACTAATAGCCCCGTACAACAACTGGAACAATCGCGTGGCGATCGACAATTTCGTCCGCGACATCCCACTGAGCCCGTCGCATCCAACTTGGGACACGCTAACCGACATCGAAGCGGGACTTCCGACGCTGGCCGACAAACCGATCAAATTAGTGTGGGGCATGAAAGACTGGTGCTTCACGCCAGTCTGTTTGGAAAAGTTTGCCAACATATGGCCGAACGCTGAAGTCCACCGAATTGAAGACGCCGGTCACTACGTCATTGAGGACGCCATGGAAGAAGTCATCGGGATCGTGGAGACATTTCTTTCCTCCGATCGACAGGGCTAGTTCATCATGGATTATCAATTGTCCATCGCCCAATGCGCGACCCTCGCATGTCAACTCGAGGTGACGATTCCCAAACCTGGAAACGTGCACCGAGGTGCCGACTTCGATGACCTGACGCTAAACGATTTCATCGTCAGTGCGACTGCGATTGGTCCAGTATTCGACCGCGCCGCAGCTGAGGGCGTCGGTCCGGTCGTGTTTGATGCCGTTCGTTACATGCGAGGTGCCGTCGACACCAACACGCACCTCGGCACGATACTGTTATTGGCGCCACTTGCGGCCGTACCGCGAACCGAACAGCTTACCGCAGGAATTCATTCGGTGATCGCCGGTTGCGACGACAAAGATGCTCAGGCGGTCTACGAAGCCATTCAATTGGCAAGACCCGGCGGTCTGGGCTCGGTTGACCAAGGTGATGTAGCAACGGGAGACACGTTACCTCTCGCGGAAGCCATGAAACTGGCCGAGGACCGCGATCTGATCGCGCGCCAATGGACCAACGGCTTTCGACAAGTGCTACACGAGACGGCGCCAAGAATCGCGAATAGTATCAGCAGCGGGCTGTCGCTTACCAGTGCCGTTGTGGAAGCTCACGTTTGGCTGATGAGCGAATATCCGGATAGTCTGATCGCCAGAAAATGCGGCGACGACATGGCAGTCCAGTCAAGCATTCGCGCGAAACCCGTTCTGGCGTGCCGTCGGCGACCTCGATTTCTGGCTGCGATCCGATGGTCATAAACGCAACCCCGGAACAACCGCCGACCTGATCGCCGCCGGTTTGTTTGCTCTGCTACGCGAAGGACGTCTCACTCCACCGTTCGACTGGTCGGTATAGTCGTCCACTACATCACTTCCGCATCTTTGTCACAAGGGCAACAAACATGGCTGAATCGTTTCGAGTGCGACTGGACAAGGAATACCACGTATTCAGCGCTGCACACTTTATCACCTTCAATGGCGATATCTGCGAACGAATCCACGGTCACAACTATGGAGTGTTCGCTGAAGTGACTGGCGAATTGGATGAGAACCAATACGTCATCGATTTCATCGCACTCCGCGACAAACTCAAGAGACTGACCGACCAACTCGACCACCACGTGATCCTGCCAGCCAACCACGAAACCATCAAAGTGGTCCAAAACGAAAAAGAAGTCGCGGTCACCTTCCAAGATCGACGCTGGATCTTCCCACTTGAAGATTGCGTTATCCTGCCAGTCGTCAACACAACCGCCGAAGAAATTGCCCGCTACGTGGGCAAAAAACTACTGGCCGATCTCGGTCCGCAAATCGTTTCATCGCTCCGCTCGATCGAAATCGGGATCGACGAAAACAACGGCCAGTGGGGAATCTGGCGGCAAGAGCCGGTTACAGGATAGACACGCAGATGCTGGCCATCGCGAGCTACGCGATGTACTCGTCTTCCGAGGGGCCAGAGGATACGGTCACCGTGCCTTGTTCCTCCAGCATCCGAACGACATCGACGACTTGCTGCTGAATGCCTTCGACGTCGGATAGCTTCACACTGCCGAGAAACTCCATCTCCTCTACCAACATGTCGGCGGCTCGCTTCGACATGTTGCCCAACACTTTATCGCGAAGTTCTTCGCTACAGCCTTTCAGAGCCATCGCCCATTGATTCGTCTCGACATTCTTCAATAGCTGCTGGATATCCTTGTCCTGCAGCTTCAGGATGTCCTCGAAGACAAACATTAGTCGTCGAATATCGTCCACTAACGCCGGTTCATCATTTGCCAGCGCGTCGAGGATCGAGCGTTCGACGGAACGTTCGGTAACATTCAATATCGCGGCAACGCTTTTGACACCACCTGCTTGATTGAAAGACTGTCCGACGATGCTGGACATTCGGCTACTCAGTCCCTTTTCGACGAAGTCGAGCACATCTGGATTGGTTTGGCCCATTTGCGCGATCCGCTGAACTACCTGTATCTGACGATCCGGTTCGAGATGGGCAATTACTTCCGCCCCGTAGTTTGTAGGCAGGTGCGATAGAATTAACGCGATCGTTTGCGGATGTTCGTCTACGACGAATGTCACTAAGTTTTGCGGATCGACGTTCTTCAAGAAGCCAAACGGTAAGGCCTCGATTGAGTGCTGAACGTTATCCCATGTCTTCTCGGCCTTACTGCCCATCGATTTCCAAACGAGCGTTCTGGCCAATTCCAAACTGCCCACTTCGCCGCTCAACTCATTTGGGTTCGCGTCGGCGAATTCCATTATCACTTTTTGCTGCTCTTCGCCCGAGAGAATACCGACTCTCGCTATCTCGATCGTGACAGACTCAATCTGTTTGGGGGGCAGCATCGACAACAACAAAGTCGCTTCTTCTTCTGGCAAACTCATCAACAATATCGCGGCTGAGCGTACATTTGGCACTTTCTATCCCCTCAACAAGCGAGCAGTCCGAACTGCAACATCCTCTGGTGGTATCGGCTGAACCGGTTAGGAAAGTTAAGTTGACTGGCTTCAGAAGCTGCAAATCGACTACGCTTTACCCATTTTCACAAAGATAGCCCCGTGCTTAACAAGGTAGAGCGACTGAACGCGGAAATGGCTGGCGGGATCGATAACTTGCTCGTTCCCCTTAGCTCGCCTCCTTTCCCGTATGCACTGCTCGTGATACGATTTCTCGCTATGACTATTACACCGATGATGCAACAGTACCATGACGCGAAGGAAGCGTGTGGCGACGCTCTTCTGTTCTTCCGCATGGGTGACTTTTACGAGCTTTTCTACGAGGACGCGAAGATCGCGGGCCGCGAGCTTGGCTTGACAGTAACCAGTCGAGACAAGGGTGAAAACCCAATTCCGATGGCGGGCTTTCCGTACCACCAGCTCGATAGTTACCTTGCGAAGCTCATATCGCGGGGCTTCAAAGCTGCTGTCTGCGAGCAGGTTGAAGACCCGAAGAAAGCGCAGGGTTTGGTCAAGCGGGAAGTAACTCGCGTTGTTACGCCCGGAACGCTGACCGACGACGCCTTGCTCGACCCACGCGAAAGTAACTACTTAGCTTGCATTGCGTTGCCCGCAAAGAAGTCCGGCAGCAAGGCAAATCATGCGACGAGCCATTGGATTGGACTGGCCTGGGCCGAGTTATCGACGGGTCGTTTCTTCGCGATGCGATTGCCGCCCGACGAGATCGTCAACCAACTCGCTCGGATTAGCCCCTCGGAGTGTCTGGTCAGCGAGGACGACAATCCAGTCCCCGAATACTTGTGGGAGAAGATTCTCATCACCAAGCGTCCGGCGTGGGCATTTGGATTCGAGGCGGGCAAAAAGGTCCTGACGAAACACTTCGGCACCAAGTCTCTCGATGGCTTCGGTTTTCACGATGAAGATACCGTCGCGATACGAGCGGCTGGCGCTATACTCGACTACCTCTCCGAAACACAGCGTTCGTCGCTGGATCACATCGACCGCTTGCTACCGTACCGCGCAGGCGAGTCGCTAGAGATTGACGAAGCCACCCGTCGGAGTCTCGAACTGACACGAACGATTCGCGATGGTCGTCGCGAAGGATCGCTTCTGGCGGTGCTCGATCGGACCGTCACCTCGATGGGGGCGCGCTTGCTCAGTTTTTGGCTGGCAAATCCGCTGACCGATGGCATTGAAATCAACGCGCGACTGGACGCGGTGGAAGAGCTGGTAAATTACACAGCACTGCGGCGGGAGCTGCGCGAACAGTTACGCGGAGTTTACGACGTCGAACGACTGCTGGCGCGGGTCACCACCGGACGCGCAAGTCCACGGGATTTGTGCTTCGTCGGAAAAACGCTGGCTCAACTTCCCAACGTCAAAAGTCGACTGGTCGATCGCAAAGCGAGTCTACTACTGAGAGTTGAGCAACAGATCGATCCTTGCCCCGATCTGCAAAAACAATTGGGAGAAGCACTACTCGACGAATGTCCAATGCTCCTCCGCGACGGCGGATTCATCCGCGAAGGCTTCGATCAAGAACTCGACCGACTGCGAAAACTCGCGGTGGGTGGCAAGCAATGGATAGCGCAGTACCAAGCGGAGGAGGCCAAGAAATCCGGCATCGCCAATCTGAAGGTCGGTTACAACAAAGTGTTCGGCTACTACATCGAGATCACCAACGGCAACAAGGGCAAAGTACCGGAAAACTATATTCGCAAACAAACCTTGAAAAATGCCGAACGCTACATTACCCCGGAACTAAAGGAATACGAAGAGCAAGTCGTCACGGCGGACGAGAAAGCGAAGGAACTGGAATACGAGCTGTTTATACAGCTACGAGATCTCGTACATCGGGAAGCTCGCCGTCTGCAAAACTCAGCCCTCGCTCTGGCTGAGCTCGACGTCCTCTTGAGCCTTTCCGAGTTGGCAAAGGACCGCAATTACTGTCGCCCCGAAATCGTGGACGAGCCGGTTTTGAAGATTTTGGACGGTCGACATCCAGTTTTGGACATCATCGAACCGGAGGGAACTTTCGTCCCCAACGACACGATCTGCAGCCCCGATGACGGCATGATTATGCTGATCACTGGTCCCAACATGGCTGGTAAAAGTACGTACATTCGCCAAGTCGCGTTGATTACAATCATGGCGCAAATGGGTTCGTTCATTCCAGCCAAGAGCGGAACGATCGGAATAACGGATCGTGTCTTTGCGCGGGTGGGTGCGAGCGATGAGTTGTCGCGTGGTCAAAGTACATTCATGGTCGAGATGACGGAAACGGCTCGCATCCTGAATACCGCCACGAATCGCAGCTTGATGATTCTCGACGAAATCGGTCGGGGAACCAGCACTTACGACGGTGTTTCGCTGGCATGGTCGATTATCGAATACGTGCACGACCAGATCGGTTCGCGAACCTTCTTCGCAACACACTACCACGAACTTACCGACTTGGAATCTCAACTCAGCTGCGTCCGCAACCTTAATGTCTCGGTGAAGGAATGGGAAGACAACGTCGTCTTTCTTCACAAAATCATTCCCGGCTCGGCGGACAAGAGCTACGGAATCCATGTCGCGCGACTAGCGGGCGTTCCGACCGAGGTTAACGAACGAGCCAAGCAGATCTTGGCGCAACTTGAACACGAACATCTCGACGAGACCGGCCGAGCGAAAATATCGACGATCCCTGCGAGTCCCAATAAGCGTCCCCGCACCGACATTCAGCTAACGCTGTTCGCTCCTCAAGAGCATCCGCTACTG
>JBLHLE010000292.1:0-7687 GCA_047620805.1 Pirellulaceae bacterium | reverse complement strand
CATGACAGGAGCGGTTCGCGATGTTCTTACCGACTAACACAATGCTCGGGGGGGTTCTGCCCGTACTGCACACCCCGTTCACAACGGCGGGCGTGATCGATACCGCGACTTTAGAGCGGGAGATCGATTGGGCATTCGAGGTTGGCGGAGACGGTGTCGTCGTCGCGATGGTCAGCGAAGTTTTACGGCTGGGATATCGCGGCAGAAAGGCTTTGGCCGCGCACGTTTGCGAACTTGTGGCTGGCCGTGGATTCACCGTGATCAGCGTCGGTGCGGAAAGCGCCGCGGAGGCGGTGGATTTTGCGAAACATGCCGAAAGTCTGGGTGCCACTGCGCTGATGGCCATCCCGCCCGTCGCGACGGCGTTGGGAAGTGCGGCTACGCAAAACTACTTTGCGACCATCGCCGACAGCGTGTCCATTCCGCTCGTAATCCAAGATGCCTCGAATTACGTTGGAGCATCAATCGACTTGGGAGTGTATCTCAACCTGCTGGAAAACTTCGGAGCGGACCGAATTTTCTTTAAGCCGGAAGCCAGCCCTTTGGGGCCCAACCTTTCAAAACTTCGCGACGCGACCGCTGGCGAAGCGAGGATATTCGAGGGCTCCGGCGGGATGAATCTGGTCGACTGCTACCGCCGTGGAATCGTCGGAACGATGCCGGGTACCGATTTGCTCGATGGAATCGTAGCGCTTTGGAATGCGTTGAAAGCCGCTGATGAAGACCGCATCTATCAGCTCGCACTCCCGATTTGCGCGTTGGTTGCATTGCAAATCCAAGGTGGTCTGGATGGCTTCTTGGCGATCGAAAAGTATCTGCTTAAAAAGCGCGGAATCTTCCCCAACACTCTACAAATACAGCCCGTCGGTTGGCAACTCGATCCCGAAACAGAAGCGGAAGTCGACCGACTCTTCGCCAGGTTCCAGGCGGTGGTCTAGATGGCCCAACATTCAACAACAATTCGCTACCGGACGCTGGCCTGGCTGTCCGTGGCCGCTACTCTGGCATACCTTTGCCGCAACGCCGTCAGTGTCGCGGAAAGCACAATACGCGAGGATCTTGGGCTCTCACTGTCACAGTCGGGCTGGTTCATGAGCGCCTTTTTCTTGACCTATGCGCTGTTTCAGATTCCCAGCGGTTGGTTTTCGCAGAGTTACGGGACACGCATTGCGTTGACCGTTTTCGCGCTTGCTTGGTGTTTTGCAACATTCGGCATCGCCGCCGCACCCGTATTCTGGATTCTTATCGCCGCACAATTGGTGATGGGGATCGCTCAAGCGGGCATTTTTCCTGCCGCGTGCAATTCGATTGGTCACTGGATGCCACTTTCCGAACGCTCGCTCGCCTGCGGAATCCTCGCGGCGGGAATGCAGGTGGGCGCAATCATTGCCAGCGTCCTGACGGGCGACTTGATGGCGGCATTTGGATGGCGGACGATGTTCGCCATCTTCGCTTTGCCCGGGATACTGTGGTCGGTGACGTTCTTTCGTTGGTTTCGAGACTCCCCCGAATCGGCCTCGAATGTCAGCGGCCAGGAATTGAAATTGATTCGCGCCGGTCGCGCTGTGACGATTGATAGTTCCGTCGAAGAACAGCCTCCGATCCCGAAAGATCGCGACGGCGGAGATGAAACCGATTGGGTTGCGTTGGCGTTTCGACCTGCGATTTGGTTACTCTGCGGCCAGCAGATCTGTCGAGCTGCCGGATACATGTTCTTTACCAGCTGGTTTCCGACCTTCCTGCAACAGACGCGAGGAGTCTCCGTTAAAGAGTCCGGTTATCTGCAGGGCCTCGTTCTCGCGGGAGGTCTAGCGGGCTGCATTTTCGGCGGCATGATTACCGATTGGATCTGGAGAAAAACCGGGAGTGCTCGATTTAGTCGCAGCGGAGTTGGCGCAGTCGCGTTGGGGACCTGCTCAATATTGATCTTGGCAGCTTGGTTCGTTCAAAGCGCCGTGATCGCTGTCGGTTTACTGACCGTCGGGGTCCTGTTTGCGGCAATAGCAGGTCCCTGTGCGTTCGCGGCCACAATTGATATTGGTGGCCGTCGAGTCCCGCAAGTTTTTGGCCTGATGAACATGTGCGGAAATCTCGCTGCTGCGGCATGCCCCATCTTGGTCGGCAAATTGTTCGAACAAACTGAGAACTGGAATCTAGTCCTGCTTCTGTTCGCCGGCGTCTACTTCACCGGCGCGGTCTGCTGGGCCTTTGTGAACCCACAAAGCCGATCGCCTACTTAGAATTGACACGTATTAAGAACAGTCCGCGATGAAATGTTCGCGTCCCCGTTTTCTCGTTGCGATGTAATCAAAACACTCTACACCGAATCAACTTACACCGAATCAACTTACACCGAATCAACTTACACCGAATCACTGCTTTCGCTGCTTTCACTTTCGCCTTCGGTATCCTCGTCACCAGTCGACTGTAACTTCTCTCGAGGAAACTCACTTCCGTCCACGGGCAGCCAGCGCAGAACAGGTCGCGGGGCAGGGCAGGCCGAGTCGGCCAATTCAAGTCGCCACTTGACTCGGCCAGGTCCGTCTAAATCCATTCCTTCCTCAATAGCGTCGGGGTGGTTCATCGACAGCAAGGAGAGGTTCCTCAGGAAAGCATTCACCTCTTGAAGATCGTAGTTTTCAGTCAGAAAGCAGGCTTCGCAATCCTTACCTTCAAATTGTTCGTTGCCAACGGTGTCCATCAACACCCATTGCTCGTCGATATTATACAGCCGGACGTTGGACCACAGATCTAGCGGCGGAATCTCGGTCTGTTCCGCGTAGGCCCGACCTTCTTCGAATAGCCGTTCATCCAACAGTGTCTCTCCGTTCGGATTGAAGTAGCATAACGCCCCCGGTAAACTGAGCAGCGCGGCCGCCATCGTGGTAATGTAGTTGAGTTCGGCCAGCGCGGCGTAATCATCGGGCATGATTGCTGCGTCGTGATTATCGCCGAAGGAATACCCGACGCGGACGCGAACGAAAGCCTGATGCTCAGCCGCCGTAGAGGTGCCGTCCTCCCACATCCAACATTGTTCTTGAGTTCGTTCCAAAGAGCCGGGATAGGTGAATGGACCAAAATGCCCCAACGACCAAGCGCCGAATATCATCGGCTCGTCATCGGGATGTCCCATCGTGTCGGGCCACGGTTTGTCGACGACATCGACAACGACGGAGCCCTTAGAGTTCGGCTCTAACGTGTAATTTAGCGACGGGCCGCCGAAAGCCCACGATTCGGCCGCCGGTACGTCGCGGCAGTCCCCAAACCGCTGCAAGGCGGCGCGAACCAGATCAAGCGATACGGGTTTCCGCAGCAAAATACAAAACGATTGGGTAACCAAGCCTTTGGGCATCGGTTCGACTCCTATACAATTTCCTGTTCGCGTTCCTGTTCGCAGGCTGAGCTGCAGCCAATTTCGGCGAGCTCTATATTCTCAGCGACACTTGGAACACTAAATTCCTCAGTCGCACCATCATAGGGAGTTATCGAATGGATTACACCTACACCGAAATTTCAAAGATGATCGACCACGCTTTGCTCTCGCCAACGCTGGATGCGGCGGCGTTGGAAGCGGGATGTCAACTAGCACTAGCGTACGATGTCGGCAGTATCTGCATCATGCCTTACTACGTCAGACGCTGTAGCGAAATCCTCAAAGGTAGCACCGTCAAGACGAGCACGACGATCGGTTTCCCCCACGGTGGTCAAGCTATTTCCACGAAGCGTGCCGAGGCGGAAACGGCGCTCGCCGATGGCTGCGAAGAACTCGACATGGTCGTAAACATCTCCCAAGTGCTCAGCGGGCAATGGGATTACGTTCGCAAGGATATCGCTGCCGTCATCGAACCCGCTCACGCCGCCGGTCAAAAAGTAAAAGTAATCTTCGAGAATTGTTACCTTCAGGACGAACACAAAATTCGACTCTGCGGAATCAGCAGCGAGTTGAATGCCGATTGGGTGAAAACCTCGACAGGCTTCGGCACGGGCGGCGCGACGATTGACGACCTCCGTCTGATGCGTCAGCATGCCGATGCTGGGGTTCAAGTCAAAGCCGCCGGCGGCGTACGAGACCTCGCGAAACTGCTGGAAGTACGAGAACTCGGAGTCACTCGAATCGGAGCCAGTAGTACCAAGGCAATACTCGATCCGCTGCGAGAGCAGCTCGGTCTCGCGCCAATCGATCTAGCGGGTCCAACCGACTCGTCGAACTATTAAGCCCGCACTACATCGCTCCTCAAAGGATTTTTATCGATGGAATTCGACCCCGCTTCGCTTTCCCGCGGACAGATCTATCAACAGATGATACGGATCATTACTCCTCGGCCAATCGCTTGGGTATCGACTCGTTCGAGCAGCGGAATCGACAACCTCGCTCCCTACAGTTATTTCAACGCCGTCGGCTCAAATCCGCCGCTGCTAATGTTTTGCCCGGCCAACAAGCCCGATGGCACCAAGAAAGATTCACTCCGAAACGTTGAAGAGAACGGCGAGTTCGTTGTGAATATCGTTTCGTTCGACGTCGCTCAACAAATGAACCAATCGTCCGCCGCTTACGATACCGAGACCAGCGAATTCGATGCCTGCGGACTGACGCGAGCCGACTCCAAACGAGTCAAACCGCCGCGCGTGGCCGAAGCCAAGGCGCACTTCGAGTGCACATTGCACACCGTCCTAAATCTCGGAACCGGCGCGGGCGGCGCAAACCTTGTCTTGGGAAACATCGTCGCCTTTCACGTCGACGACCAAACACTAGGCGACGACGGATTCGCCGATCCAGCTAAACTCGACGCCGTCGGTCGACTCGGCGGGATCTCTTATTGCCGGACTAGTGAACGCTTCGCGTTGGACCGACCGGTAATCTAACAGTTGCATTGCTTCGCGCATGTCGGCTGTCCCAAAACGAAATGGTATCACTGCCTCACACCTCCAGAGCGCGGGACATCATCGTAAAATGGGCTGCCAGCCGCACCAGCCTGTTTGGATTCGCCGACTCCGCAGACGAGTGATGATCGAAGAACGATGATCGAAGAACGAAGAGTGAAGAGTGAAGGACAATGAGTGATGAGTCGGGAGAGAAGGGAGAAGCTACAGCGCTCGCCAAGCCGGCCCCAACATTCGCCATTGAATTCCATCCCAGAAAAAGAGATGAAACTTTGTTCCGCTTTCTTCACCGGGCTGTACCATCTCAACTTCGTAGAATCTAATTCCCATTCGCAGCGCCGACTTTGCTAACTCGACCGCTCCGCCCGGAAACTCTTTCGCGACGACACCTTTATTGGCGATAATCTCTTCCGTCGTCGCCCCGTAAATCTTAATCTCGTTCCGTTCGCTCGGAGGATTCATCAGGCCGATCCACGACTTCTGGTCGTCGGCCGCAGGGCGGATCTTGTCGTACATCGCGGCGAGAGCCTTTTTGAAATCGGCGGACGCCTCTGGACTCAGCGCCGCTTTGACTACACTCGCGTCGGGAAACATCTTCTTGATAATCCGCGCTGCTTCTTGTGAATCGTCATCGTTGTTCGCTAGATAGAGGAGCTGAAACAGGAATTCGAGATCTGCAGCGTCACCCAGTTTATAAGCTGAATCCCCCGCCAACTTCTTGAACTCCGCGTCGAGCGCCGCAGTCATCTTGGCGATCTGCTCTTTCGCCACATCCTCTTCCAAGCCAGCATCAATCAGCTTTTTGTAAACTTCGCTACGAGACGCTTCTGCTTCGCGGCGAGCTTCAGCCAAAGTGATCGCCCTACTTCGCTCGACAGACTTTTCCAACAACGTAGTTCGCGAGAACCAGTCGGGCCGCTCTGCGGCTACGGCGGCAAACGGAACAGCCAGTGTCAACGCAAGAGTGAGTATGGCGTACTTGTTCATCTTTACCCCGAATCTGATCGCAATACTATTTTCCTGCGACTGGCCACGCCAGTCTGCCACTGAACTTGGACCGGATACTCCACAACGTCCCGCCCGCTGTAATATACAAAGTTTTCAAATCGTCGTCGCCAAACGAACAATTCGTCACCTCGTCGCGAGGTATGGCAACAAACTCGAAAAGGGCACCTTGAGGATCAAAGATGTAGATACCGCCTGCTTTCTTATTGGTTTCGGCTGGCGGATTCGGCTTATTCAAACCACCGGCGACGTAAAGATTCCCGGCAGTGTCCATGGCCATGCCATCTGGCCCCCGCGAATCGCCCCAATCGTAAATCAGTTCCTTCGATTTCAGGTCGAGTGAAGCATCCGCGTTGCGTTTAAATCGCCACAACTTGCGGGCGGCACCGATATCGTTGTTATTGTTGTCTGCAACGTACAGGAATTTGTCGTCCGGAGTTACCAGCAGACCGTTTGGACGATCGGCCTCATGAGTTATCACGCGAGTTACTTTGCCGTCGAGATGGATACAGTAGACGCCTTCAACTTGCCGTCCATTTTCATCGACCATTTCGATATCCGTCCGCGGACCGTATTTCGGATCGGAAAAGTAGATTCGGCCCGTCGAGTCAACGGCGAGGTCATTTGGCTGGTTGAAACGATGGCCAGCGAATCTTTCGGCAAGAACCGTGACCTTGCCATTTTCGGTCCGCGTGAATCTACGCTGACCGGGCTCGCACGCCAACAGTCGTCCTTTTGAGTCAAAAAGCAATCCGTTGGTTCCCGCGCCTTCGCGATAGATCCGCAGCGTTCCCTCGCGGTCGAGGCGGTTAATGTTGCCCGCTCCACTGAATAACAAGCCCAGTTTCGTATCCCAGGCGGGCCCTTCACCGGCGCCCTTCGGCAAGACAAGTTTTGCAGTACCAATCGTCACTCGCGGGGGAATTTTGTCCGCTGCATTAGAGAACGGACTCGCTAGGACGATTGACAGAATTGTCAGTAACATACGTTGCATTGATCTAACCTCGTCTTCCAATTTTTTCAACTAGATGCTCGTCAGGTTTTTCATGTTTCTATTTACTATGTCACCTCCCCGCGTGGAAGATGTCGAATTATCGACTGCTTCCATGAAGGGGAGGTCGCGGGCGATTCCTCCGGAATTGGGCCGCGGGTGGGGTCTTCGAGGTGTGGCAAACTTGTGTCTAAAGTATTTCGCACTTCCAAGTCCCCACACGAGCGGGACGCTCATGCCACGCAAAGTGTGTAGCATGGCCATCCAGTGGCAGACTACTTCTGCTTCGCCAGCGTTGTCTCAAACGCGTCGAGTTGCGGATCATTCGTTGTTTTCATGTACTGAATCATTTTATCGGTCAACTGACGAATGGATTCCTTCGACTTCGCGTCGTGGATCAAGTTGTTCAGAGCGTCGGGATCCTGCGAGTAGTCGTAAAATTCTAGCGGGACGCGATGCGCGAACAGTTCAACTCGTTTCGCAATCGCTTCGTCCGTTTTCGCAGCGGCCACCATCGCTTTCCAGGTGAGTCCGCTTTGCGATTCGTTGTGGAACAGAGTCTCGCCGTCGGACCAACCGTTCCAAATCAGTCCATAGCGGGCCGTCTGCACCGATCTCATTGGGTACGCTCTCTTGGAGGCGATGGTGTTGATGTGTGTATAGACGAACTCTCGATTTTTCTGATTCTCGCCTCTCAGCGTGGGCAGAAAACTGCTTCCGTCCATGCCCCCCGGCGGCTTGACACCCAGAATATCAAACACCGTCGGCGCGAAATCGACACCAGCAATCAGGTGTTCTTGGTCGTGAGCT
>JBLHLE010000291.1:0-7708 GCA_047620805.1 Pirellulaceae bacterium | reverse complement strand
TGGGAAAAGGGCTTCACCTTTGCCAAGTTCCCCAGAGCCAATTTAGCGCCTCGGGTGGTAGAGCTTCCAGCAGGTACCGACGCAACTGCCAATCCAATCGACCGATTGCTGGCCAGCTATCTGGGCAAGCACGGAATAGCGTCAGCACCCGCCGTCGACGATCGAACCTACATTCGCCGCGTTTCGCTCGATGTAATTGGCTTGCTTCCTACGGGGCGGCAAGTCGAACAGTTTGTCGCCGATACGAATCCAAGTAAACGCGAAGCACTCGTCGATAAACTCCTCGCCGACAACAAAAATTATACCGAGCACTGGATTACGTTTTGGAACGACGCGTTGCGGAATAGTTACTCGCGGCAGTATCACGGCGGTGGCGGTAAACCGATCACCGGCTGGCTCACGGGTGCGCTTTCCAACAACATGCCGTATGATCAATTCGTCCGCGACTTGCTAACGCAGGCCGCAGGTGCCGAGGGTTTCATCCAGGGCGTTCGCTGGAGAGGCACCGTCAACGCTTCCCAGGTGCCGGAGATGCAGGCGGCGCAAAATGTCGCGCAGGTATTTTTGGGCGTCAACCTGAAATGTGCTTCATGTCACGATTCGTTCATCAATCACTGGAGCTTGCACGACGCCTACGCCTTGGCCTCGACGTTCGCCAACAGTCCCTTGGAGATGCACAAATGCAACAAGGCGACGGGCAACATCGCAGAGCCCGGGTTTCTTTATCCGGAGTTAGGAACGATCGATCCCAAGGTGGCCCCAAAAGAACGTCAGCAACAGTTGGCCAACCTCTTTACCCATCCCAATAACGGCCGTTTCCCACGCACGGCTGTCAATCGAATGTGGGCGGTCTTCTTCGGTCGCGGCTTGGTCCAACCGGTCGACGAGATGGACCTGCCACCCTGGAGTGCCGATTTGTTGGATTGGCTGGCAATTGACCTGGTTGAGAACAAGTACGATTTAAAACACACCATGCGACTCATCCTCACTTCGCAGGCGTACCAGATGGCGTCTGTCGAAAGTCGCGAGGATGAACAGGACGACGAATATGTCTTTCGTGGACCACTAGTGCGGAGAATGACGGCCGAGCAACTGCTCGATGGGATTGAGCAAATGGTGCTCTTAGGCAATGGAACCGGCAATGGAACCGGCGACGAGCGACCTGTCATGAGTCGAGCTGGAATGAAGAAGCTCGATACGTTAATGGTCGCACTCGGACGCCCCAAACGCGATCAAGTCGTCACGCAACGCGAATCGCTGGCGACCACTTTGCAAACCTTGGAACTGACCAACGGCAACCTGCTGGCGGCCCAATTGCAACGTGGCGGAAAGTCTTGGATCGCCGACCAGAAACGGACGCCTGAGGAAGTAGTTGAGAGTCTCTTCCACGAGGCACTTGGGCGTTTACCCACGACCAAAGAAAAGGCGACTGCATTACAAGTTGTTGGCACACCGCTAAATCCGCAGGGTCTCGAAGATCTCTTGTGGATGATCAGCATGTTGCCCGAGTTTCAATTGATTTATTAGAGACGCGTCAAGCGGACCACGCTACAATCACACTCTTTTTGCTGCGAGCGATACCAACGATGCGACCTTCAAAAACTTCCCGACGCAATTTCCTGCAACATACTTCGGCAACCTTAGGGGCGCTGGCCGCTGGATATCCGTATGGTGGGGTCCAAGCCGAGGCGAACAAACCGCCGGCGACTGCCGATACCGTCATCGTGCTGTGGATGGCGGGTGGCATGGCCCATACCGATACATTCGATGCCAAACGATATACACCGTTCGAGAAAGGACTCGACCCAGAACGCGTATTGTCGACCTTTCCTTCCATCCCGACAGCAGTCGATAACATCAAGTTTACCGAGGGACTGGAGAAGATGGCCGCGGTGATGGATCGCGGCACACTGATCCGCACCTACAACGCTGGCGATCTTGGATTCATCCTGCACTCGCGTCACCAATTTCACTGGCACACCTGTTACGAGCCCCCGTTGACGGTCGCGGCGCCTCACATCGGAGCGTGGATCGCGCGCACGTTGGGTCCCAAGAACCCGGCCATCCCCGCGTTCCTGGACATCGGTCAGCACATGGGTGGCGGTGAAAACGAGGCACTCAAGGCGTTTCACTCCGCCGGCTTCCTCGGAACCGAGTTCGGACCCTTCGCATTACCCAATCCGTCGCAAGCTATCCAAGCGGTGCGTCCTTCCCAAGGCATGTCCAAAGATCGATTTGCCGCGCGATACCGGCATTTTAAACAACTGGTCAACGACTCGCCCATTGGACGTGCCGGTTCCCAGCATCAACGCGATTCACTTTTGCGATCGCTGGAAAATGCCGACCGACTACTCACCTCTCCCGAAGCTTCCGAAGCGTTCGACCTGTCGCTGGAACCGAAGAAAAGTTACGACATTTACAATACGGGTACCTTCGGTCAAGGCTGTCTGTTAGCCCGACGTTTGACCGAGGCGGGCGCCCGCTTTATCGAAGTCACCACTGGTTACGAACCCTTTAAGAAGTGGGACATGCACGACAACGGCCACACGCGGATGGTCGGCATGAAGAAGGAAATCGACGCACCCATCGCTCAACTCGTGCTCGATCTCGAGGAACGCGGCCTGTTGGATCGCACGCTCATCGTGCTCGCCTCCGAATTTTCTCGCGATATGATGATGGAGGGACGCCCCGGGAAAAAGGTGCAGGATCAAGTCGCGGTACCCAAGGTTATCGACGAACTGAAGTTCTACGGCATGCACCGCCATTTCACCAGTGCAGGGAGCGTGTTGCTCTACGGCGGTGGAGTGAAAAAGGGCTTTGCCTATGGTGAGACGGCGGACGAACGTCCTGTTACGACGATCAAAGATCCCGTGCACATTGCGGACCTTCACGCGACCATCTACCGCGCCATGGGAATTGCTCCGGATCATCATTACTTGGTTGAGAAGCGTCCTTTTTATGTGACGCCCGATGGCAAAGGCCGACCAGTCGAAGCGGTGTTTGCCTAACCTCGATTCGTGTACGCGAAGAACGGAAAAGTGATTGAGACCCGTTCTTCACAAACCGGTTGGCTCAAAGTCGAAAGAGGTGCGAATACTCGAAGTGAATTCTACGTTTCAAACCACATGACGTAGACCGTCAAAGTTTCATCACCGTTTTTCAATGACCCCACATTCATCGCACGACCTTGTGGTAATTGGATCTGGCCTCCAAGCAGTTTTCTGCCATTGACATCCCACCAGGTTGGCATGGATGCGTTATCTATCTTGAATCCGGAAGAGAATTTGGATGTATCGACTTTCTCGTCGTCAAACACGTCCAAAATATTCTCCGCTTTGGTCACAAACTTAAACCAGATCGCGTCATCCATACCGGTAATGAGTTTGAATCCTTTCGGATGAATATCGACGTCGTCGCGGATGTACATCTCGGCACGGCATCGAGCGACGTATTCCTGCGACGGCGTAGTCGTCGTAACATCGTTGCCAGCTTTCCCACAGCCTGCACACAGCAGTAGAGCAATCGTTAAGTACTTCCACATCTTTCAAATTTCCTTAATCGTCTAGATTGGTTTGTTTCTCGCATGTTACTTTGTTTGTAACGCCTGCGAACCCGCGATCGTTTAGATCATCGTGTGGCGAGCGATGTCTAGATTCTGCAAAGTTTTCATCGGTATCGCCATAGGGAAGCGTGGCATTGATCTTCAACGTCCGTCGCCCCAGCGGCTCCCTCTTGGGAATTACTAGCACGAAGCGCAAGCGAGTAAATGGTCGCATGGGATTCACTCGCTTGCGCTTTTGCGCTTCGTGCTAGTATTTTTGGGTTCTCTAAAAACAACTAGCCAACCGTTTCGTTGAAGAGGAATAGCGGGTAGAGGTCGATGTGCGGCTCTCCTGTTTTAGCCAGGTAGTGTGTCGTCACCGGACCAGAGTAGAGCGAGTGCAATTGTCATGCAGTTCAGTCTTCGAATATTTTTACTGGCTGCAATCAGTATCGGCGCCGTGCTGGCGGTATACCTGAACGTGCTGCGCGAGCGGCGAATCGAACGTGATTTGTCCGCGCGGAGTGGTTCTGCACGATATCGTCGCGGTTTCGGCCGCGGGTGGGGTCTTCGAAGTGCGACAAACTTGTGTCTCAAGTGTATCGCACGTCGAAGACCCTCTCCGCTTCGCGGCAATCGCGCAGATATACCCGGAGCCCAATTCCGGAGGAATCGCCTCCGACCTTATAGTGTTCCCGTCCTCCAGCTCTTCAGCAGCCAGTCAAGCGGGGCCGGGACGAATAGCCCAAGCGTAGAATGGCCATGCCACTCACATTGCGTGGCATGAGCGTCTCGCGCGTCTCGCTCGTGTAACTAATTGCGACGCTGCACTTTTTTACGCGCTATTTCGTTGAATGAACTAGCCAGACTTCCTACTGACCACGGCGCGCCTCGCCTCGCCTATTTGACTTCTACCGGCGAAACTCCTCCCGTCCCCTTTCCATTTCTCCCACTGAATTCACATTCGGCGATGTTTAGCCAACTTCCGTGCTCGGGTGTGTAATGGATCTCTATTCGCTCGGTCAGCCGGCGAGCTTCCTCTGGCTCAAACGCTTCGTAGAACGAACCGGGCGGGTGTGTATTGAGATTGTCCATCACCATACCGTCTTAGCAGCAGTTGTTGTGATTTATTGCTTGGCGGTTGGCTGTAAAAAAACCATGGGAAACCGTAAACAGGGTTTGACCGGTTTGACCCCGTGGATTTCGCAGATATCAAAGGACCACTGGCGCTGAACCAACTCGGGTGGAAATGAATGTGCGAAATGTAACGCCTTTGATTGGTCAGCCGTTCATTGGCGAACCTTGTCGTCGAGAGCCCGATATGGAATTAGGCTAATCCGGCCACGCGTTTCCTTGTCCGTCTTCTGGATCGCAGTCACGAAATTCCTGTGAGTCGAAGCGGACAGTTCGGTGATATATCCTCGCTCGGGCGTGAGTTCAACGTCAAAAAGCTTCGAGCCAGATGTCAATTTGTGAAAGCTGACACACTTCTTGTTTTTCACTGCGACAACGACCGACCCGTCCACGCGATTCACGAAAGTGGCGTCCCTACCGCTCACCTTGTTGGATGTCAGTAGTTCGCCGGTGTCTGACTCGAATGCGGAGAGCTCAACTTTTTCAGAGGAAGAGGAACCTGAAGACGAGGCCGCGTAGATCGTCTTTCCATCCTTCGAATAGCAGAGGTCGTAAATGTATCCTATAACTTTATCCTTAACCTTCCAGGAGCGGAGCAGTTTGCCTGACATGACGTCGTAGGTTCTGATAATTTTATAGTGGCCACCTGTCGCGACCTGACGGCTGTCGGGCGAGAACGTGTACGCCGTAATCGACGGAGGAAGAGGAAACGAAGACGAATCGTAGTCTGGCTTTAGGATTTTTTTCTCTTGTAGCCGGTCGACTTGGCGAAGGAACAAATCATCTCCCAGGCGGGACGCCAGCCAACGTCCATCCGGCGAAAAAATCGGTTCAAATTCAGGGGAAGGAATAGGATCATCAAACCTTTTAATGTTACGACGTACTCTATCGAGAACGTGAACCTGTTCGAGGGTTCTTTTAAACTGATGTGTTCGGAAGATCACAAGTGACGTGCGAGCCAAGATTGCGAAGTGTTCTGCATCAGGTGAAAATGCGACACCGTACATCCAATTGTCTTTCCCGAAGTCGATTTCAGAGACCTTTTGACCGGAGAGAGAGTGATTGATACGGAGGATGTGGTGGTCGATCGTGGCCAGCCAATTGCCATCCGCAGAGAGGGCAGCGTGTCCTTCGAACCACTCAGGCACCGGCAGTGACCAAACTGCAGGCTCGATCTCGACGAGTCCAACCGAGGGGCCGACGCGACGGGCAAGCTCAACTCCACGAAGAATCTTTGTCCTATTCGAGGTGCCGACGGTTAGGCCAGCGCCAGCCAACATCCCCCGTGCCGCATTGATCGGTAGGCAGATGCCGACATTGTCCACGTCTGCCCGAACAACCTTCGCAGTGTTCACTCCGATCACCTCACCGCGATCGTTCACCAATGGTCCACCAGAGTTGCCCGGGTTGATGGCCGTGTCGGTCAGAATCATTCGGTCTTGGCCGGTCCCTTCGAGTCCGGAAACACTACCGCTTGTGATCTTCAAACCACGGTTAAGCCCCTTGCCGATGTATGGAAAACCAAATGCCCTGACATCCTCAGCCAACTCCACCTTGTCGGAATCGATCAGAGGCAGGGACTTGAGTCCCTTGGTGGAAATGCGAATCAGCGCCAAATCCAATTGAGAATGGACGGAGACGACCTCGGCTAGGTATTTTTTACCTCCTATCGCGACACGAAGATTAACCTTTTCGAAAGTCGGCTTATCTGGGTCATCGGATTCGATCTTAACGACGTGTCGGTTGGTTAGCAGATACCCATTCGGATCGACCACGAATGCAGTTCCAACCCCAAGTGTGGGCGGTTTTAGAGTAACGAAATTGACTTTGAAGTCTTCGCTGATAGCGGGCGATGCGAAATTGAGTATTCCGGCGAGGATCGACAACATTAGGATCGTCCACCCCTTTGAACGACAATAAATGCCACGGGAAAATTTGCAAACCACCATGTCATTCTCCGAGGGTTTTTGAGCCATTCGTTTGAAAGTAATCCAGCGGGTGGGCAAACTTTGACGCTCTCTGTGGCGAGTCGTCGAGATCCCTTTTTTGCCCGTTGACGTTATTCGGAGTGTGCTCGCATCAGCACCATGATTGACCGACCGGTTGGGCTGGCGGGTGAATTTCATTTCATTGCTGATAGGAATTCCAATACGAGGTCGCGGCCTGAACTGGCCCGGGCGCTAGCATGAATCGAATCGCGACGAAAGTCAAGCCACCGCCAACGAAACCGTCACTTCCTCCGACTTAGACGATCTGCTCCCCCCACCACTGGCTAGTTAAATATCCAAGCCACCGCTGGAACATCGACCACATACGGCTTAGCTCGGCAATAGATTGACAAATTATAATGGTATGCCGAGATAAACCGGTGTGCCGCGCCTTTCCTATTTGACTTCTACTTCAATGGAGTAGGACCCATCCTCATTTTTCTTCAATACCTTTATTTTCACCGGCGCGTCTTTGTGCTCGAATCCGTCCCCTGCCTGAAAGGGAGCATTCAACGGATCCGTCTTTGGATAAACAACGACCGAATTCTGGCCCGAAGCAAGTTTGGCGTCAACGCTGTATACAAGGACCCCGACGGAATCCTGGTCCTTATCCGAGCTTTGTTTTTGGATCGGCTGAGAGATCTCGACGACGAAGAGTTTGCTGGGCGCGACCGGATCATCGACGGGTATGGTGATCATCGAAATACCGGAAGACGCGTTCAAGGGCATCAGTTTGAATCGATGCGTCCCCGAGACGACATAGGTCTTTCTGTCGGCGTCGAGCCAGTTCAACTTGTGGCGGTGCCAGCCCAGGAAGCCACTTGCCTGACCGGCCGACGACATAATGTCCCATACTCCTGCCGGATTCTTCTGGCCGTCAGCGCGACCGTAAGTATAGAGATCGGGTAAGCCCATCAGATGTCCGGTTTCATGGGCGAGCACATACGGGCTGCCGCTGGAAATGTTCAACGCCACATTGATCTTCTTGCCTTGATAGGGAATGGCTATCTCATCCCGCTCCCCAAAAGCGGTGTTACCAATACGC
>JBLHLE010000290.1:0-7728 GCA_047620805.1 Pirellulaceae bacterium | reverse complement strand
GTCAACTGCGCACACTGCCATCGTTTCGGTGGAGGTGGGACGGCGCTAATCGATTTGAATTTCAACGTCCCTTTGGAAGCCGCCAAGCTGGTCGGCGCCCCCGTTACACAGGGCAGTTTGGGGCTGCGAGATTCGCTGATCGTTCGAGCGGGCGAGCCGTTTCGCTCGGCATTGTGGATGCGAATGGCGAAGCTTGGAAAAGGGCGGATGCCCCACATGGGTTCTACTGTCGTTGACCAAGCAGGGCTCGAGTTAATTCACGACTGGATCACCGAACTCGGCCCCCCTGCCCCAGCACATTCAATTACCGATCTGCTGACACAGAATCTTTACCGTGATGACGACCTAAAGAAATCCCTTCCTGAGTTGCTGAAGACCAGCGAAGGAAAGTTGCAGGCGATGTGGGCTTTGGCAACTAGCGAACGATTGGCGAAGTCGCGAGACGAATTGGTGAGAGTTGCCGTCGCCGATGGCGATCAATTAACTCGCGATCTGTTGGAACGCTTCCTGCCATTGAATGAACGTACGCAGCGTCTCGGCCAGACGGTGGATTTTGAAGCGGTTTTACTACGAAAAGGCAACGTAGATGCCGGCCGTCAACTGTTTCACTCCGACTCAACCCAATGTCGAAGTTGCCACCAGGTCGGAGCGGAAGGTAAGCAGATTGGGCCCGATTTGTCCGACATCGGCAAGCGGCAGAAACGCCGAGCCATTTTGGAGAATATCGTCTCGCCGTCACGTGTAATCGACGAAAAATACCGCACTCACGTCGTGGAAACGGTGAACGGACAAGTTTACGTTGGAATCATCCGTTCCAGAACCGATGCGAAACTGATCTTGGTAGATGTAAAGGGAAAAGAAATTGTTTTGGACGCGAAAAACGTGGAGGCAACTTTCCCACAGCCGAGATCGTTGATGCCGGAACTGGTATTCCAAGGGATGACCGTACAGCAGTTGGCGGATTTGCTGGCCTACTTGTCTAGCTTGAAAGAGAACCGACCGTAGAGTGCGAGAACAACGCTAGGTTGGTCGGTCACGACAAAACGTCTCTCGGTAGTTGGGAGGCGAAAACTGGTAAGCGTCTTTGGCCAGTGACCCCACAGGAAGACGGGGATTTTAATGTTCCCACGCCCGTCAATTATCCAGGCAAACTATTGGTTTGCACTGAAAGCAACGGCACCCGGCTGTTTCGACTTCAAGCCATCGGGGTGATTGATCCAGAGCCCGTCCCTGAAAATGAACGGTTGGCACCCGATTTGAGCTCGCCTGCTATCGTCGGCGACCGACTTTTTTGTGTAAACGATCTCTGGTCCGTCTCGAACTCAAAAATGGCCTCAAAGCTGTCTGCCGCGGGCCCGATACCGCACTATCCGGACAGGGCGCTATAATCGCGGACGAAAAACGATTACTTGTAATCCGAAAAGGGGAGCTGTTATTGGTCGACACACAGGCAGATCAATTGTCAGTTGTAGCGCGTCAGCAGGTTTCTGACGACGGCGCGAACATTTTCTCTCATCCCGCAATGGTAGGGGATCGGCTATTCATTCGCGGAGCAATCACCCTTGGCTGTCTTAACTTGAAACAGCCCATTGGAGGGGTTTCCGCGATTCGCTTGGTTGGCAGAGTCCGAGAATTGCCCGAATATTTGCTACCGTATTCCTGGTATATCACCGTCGTGATCAGCTTGCATGCTAGCACGTAAGTCGCTATTTCGTCACCGTTTAAAGTGATTGGTCTGTTTTGTGGTTGAAACGGGGGGTGAGTGCGTTGGGAAGCGTGCTAGTGGTCGTTTCTTTTGAGTGGAACTTGCTTTAGCGATTTGGCGTCTAACCAGCACAACCGTTTTTGAGTTGACATAGGTTGGTTGTATAGAAGATCTAGCAGGCAGGTGGAATAACCGTTAAGTCTCCTGCAATCGATACAATCAGAGAAATAGTTAAGATGTTTCTTTGAAAGAGTTTAACGCGGAGAAGGACACGGTTACGCTTCGTTGCAATGGAAATGGCTCCAATTATAATCGCATGATGGTGGTCTCGAGCCAGAGGTCCGGTTTCGCGATCCCACTTTCCTAAATTAACGGTTTTGATCGTCTTGAGTCGTCGCAATTGGCTTCGCCTTCCGGCTTAGAGATCGCAATTTAAGCAACGAGTTAATCGCTTTCCTTCACCGAAAAGTTGGAACTAAACGAGGGGTTGGTACATGACCATCCGACGTTCGCGCAAGTCCTCTGCGGAAAATATAAAGATGCGAAAACGACGCCAGATTAAGCGGCGCTCTCAGCAGCGCGCTTCACAGTTGGAACGCTTAGAAGATCGTCAGTTGTTGGCCATTGGGCCGCAGCTAGGGGGCATTCTGGCCAACGACGGTGCGCTGTTAACGAACGGGCAAGTTCGCGAGACGGCCCCGCACGATCTGACATTTCGATTTCAGCAGGGTCAGACGATCGATGTCAGCACGCTCGACGCTATTCAGATCACCCGCGCCGGCGGAGACAATCAATTCGATACGTCTTCGGCCGTGAGCGATCTCGGTAGCGACGGAGCCGTGGTGCTGCGCTTCGACGCTGTAAATCCAGGTCCCAACGGCAACGCGATTTCGGTGACGGTAACTCGTTCGGATCACGGTGACGGTGCTGCGCCAACCGTGGCAGTTGACGGAAACGCGATTAGTGTCGACTTGAACGTGAATGCGCTAGGTTCGGCGACGGCGAATGACTTGCTCAATGCAATCAATGGTGATGCAATTGCGTCGACGTTGGTTTCGGCGTCGATTGTTAGCGGTAGTCCAGCGACGGATCTCGCCCTTCTACCGAACACGACAGTGAATCTTGGGGGCTATAACCAAGCTTCCGCCAGCTCGGATTTCAATGCGACGACACCGTTGTCGGTTGAGTTCACGGCCGTGGCACAAGGTTCCGCGGGTAACGGTCTATCGATCGTCGTAACCGGTTCGGATCACGGCGACGCGAGCTTGCCGACGGTTGGTGTGAGCGGCGCGCAGATCTCCATCGATCTCAATACGAACACATTTGCTCTTTCGACCGCTCAGGATGTGATTAGTGCTTTGTCGGCCAGTCCGGAGGCAAGTGCGTTAGTGACGGCGGCGATTCGAGTTGGCTCAGGCGCCACTGACGTTGCGACGCCGGCCATCAATTATTCGCCAATCACTCTGTCGGGTGCGAACGATGTCGTTGTCGAGCCCGGCTTTATCGGACTCGGCGATTCGCCGAATGAAGTTATTGTCCGTTTCGCTGAGACGCTGCCAGACGATCGTTACTCGATCAGTGTACTGGGAACTGGTTTCGGAGCGCTTCGCAACATCGATGGTGTGGCGTTGGGCGACCGTACGGACGACACGGTTGACGACGGTTCCGACTTCAACACGGCCTTTGAGCTGGACCTTGGTGCTCAGATTATCTCGGTGGTTCCGCAGCCGTTGGAACGCTTGGCTAACGGCAGTCTGTTGCAGCATCGCGATCGCATCGAAGTTTACTTCAATAATGATGAGTTGTCGGATTCGGCAACTGAGGCGCGTTTCTACCAACTGATTCTCACTCAGGGCAGCGTAACCAACACCGACGATATCGTGATCCTGCCGACCAGTGTTAGCTACGACGCGACGTTGCATAAGGCGACGTTGACGTTTGGTGCAGATTTGGCGAGTTATGGCGCCGAACCCGGTACTTTTCGTTTGCGGATCGGTACGGACGAAGCTCGTCCCGACGCGCCAGTGACGCTTACTCCTGCGGCAACTGCTGTTAGTGACTTTGGCACAGCTGGAGCTGTGGAAGTCACGTTTAGTGCTGTTGCCAGTGGCGAGTTGGGTAACGAAATTCAGGTAAAGGTCTCCAAGAGCAATCATCTGGATTCGGGCGCTCCCGCCGGTCCTGTTGTTCGCATCACTGGCAAGGTAGTTCAAGTTGATTTGGACACGACTCCTGGCGCGGAAACAACAGCTGACGAGTTGGCAGCGGTCCTGAATGGGAATCTCTTCGCCGCAACGCTTTTGACCGCCGAAGTCACCGACGGCGACGGTTCGACCAACATCGCGACTCCCGAAGTAACTTACTCGCCCATCGGTTTAGCCGTCGAAGGTTTGGGCGATACTTTCGACTCCGCTTTACAATTGGGACCGAGTCTCGTGGTCGACGGAGCCGCAGTTGAAATCAACGGTGGTTCGTTGTCCATTTCCGATTCCGCCGGTGGTTCGGCATTCCTGGTCGTTCCGATGAATCCGCTGTTGGATGCCAATGGTGTCGCTCAGCTAGTTGCAGATACGGTCAACGCCAGTACGCTCAGCGCGTCGGCAACGGCGAATGGTTCCGTTGTTAGATTTTCTAGCGTCGTGACGATCGAGTCGACGAGTGAATTGCTTCGCGTTAAGACGTTCCAAAGCGTGGTAGTCAGTTCGGGCATTGAAGCTCAAAGCTACGGTTTAAATTTGCCGGGCGATTCCGGAGAGACGGGACATCGCGACATTGCCGACATTTCGTTTCTCGAATCCCATTTGTTTGGCTTAGCTGACAATATCGATGGTATTTCCACCATCTTTTACAACTTCCGCAGTGACTACGGCGTGGACCCATTGGGCAACACGCTTACGAACTTGATTACGGCAGAGCAGCAAGACCTGGCTCGTCGAAGTTTTGAGATTTACTCTAATTATCTTGGCGTTCAGTTCGTTGAAACGGCAAGCTCCGGTCTCATTATTGCAACTGGCGATATGCGAGCACTCGGCTCATTGATTCCAACGGGGCCCGGTGACGGCTTAACGGCGTTTTCGGGGTTTGGAGTGTCCATCATGGATGCCTCCGAGCGATGGGATAATTCGTTCCTTGGGGCAACCGACACTTTTAATACTCCAAGCTATTTTCGTGCAGTCATAGGTGGGATCGGTTTCCTACTTGGTTTGGGGAACTCGAGCGAACTGACGGGCCTAAATCAGTCCGGTTTTGCGATTGAGAATACTTTCGATGGGCAAACGCCGGAACCTGTTTTTCCGGGTGACGACAGTATCATCCACGGCCAACACCTGTTCCGGCCGGAAGGCAAAGACATCGACATGGTCCGTTTCGAGTTGGCGGAAACGGGCTATTTTAGCGCGGAAACCGTCGCGGAACGCAACTTGGTTTCCAGTTCACTTGATACCGTTTTGCAGCTGTATAAAGAGGACGCCGAGACTGGCGTTCGAGAGTTACTAGCGCAGAACGACGACTACTACAGCAACGATTCGTTTATCGGCTTGGATCTCAAGCCAGGCATCTACTATGTGGGTGTTAGCGCGTCGGGCAACGACACATACAATCCCGACGTTGCAGATAGCGGCTTTGGCGGAACAACTGAAGGCAACTACGATCTGCGACTGAATTTCAGTCCCGACGCCGACGACAGTATTGTCGACTTGGATAATGGTAACAACACTCCGTTGGACGGCGATGCCGACGGCGTTCCAGGCGGCGTTTACAACTTCTGGTTCCGCACTGAAACTCCCGTTAATACGCTCATTGTTGATAAGACGGCACCTGGTCCCGGTGACGGTAGTGACGTCGATCCATACAACAATATCGCTGTGGCAATCAATCGCGCCAGTGCGGGCGACATTATACGCGTCGTTGGCAATGGCGGCGGCGACTTGGATGTGAGCACTTTGGCTGACAACCAACCATACGAAATCGGTTTTGACAACCTCGGTCGCCCGCTGGACGACGGGCCAAAGTTAGAAATACCCAAGGACGTTACCGTGATCTTCGATGCCGGGGCAATTGTCAAATTGCGTCGCACTCGAATTGATGTTGGAAGTTCTTCATCGGTGATCGATCGCAGTGGGGGATCGCTACAAGTTCTGGGGACGCCGCACCTGTTGGATTCACAAGGGCAAATGTTCCTTGGAAGTGACGGTATTCCTATTCCAGGTAGCGTCATCTTCACTTCGTTTAATGACAGCGAGACCGGCGTTGACGGCTCCTCATTCCCAATTTCTGCAGCAGCGGGAGATTGGGGAGGTTTGGTATTCCGCAACGACCTGGACGATGCCGATGACCGCACGAATCACGAAAACGACGGCATCTTTTTGAACTACGTGAACCACGCTGATATTCGATACGGTGGTGGAACGGTCGTTGTCGACTCCGTAGCGCAGGTGCTCGCGCCCGTGCATTTGGTGGACGCTCGCCCGACGATTTCGTTTAACTCGATCAGTTTGAGTTCCGACGCGGCGATTTCGGCCAGTCCGAATAGTTTCGAGGAAACGAATTTCCACGCCCCCGAATTCCAATTTGTTCCGTTTACTTCGGATTACCAACGGATCGGTCCCGAAATTCACGGAAACAAGGTAACGGGTAACTCGATAAACGGTTTGTTTGTACGAGTTTCGACGCCAGCCGGTAGCGGTGTTTTGCCGTTGACGGTATCCGCTCGATTCGACGACACCGATATTACGCACATCATCTCGGAAAATCTCGAGATTCTCGGCACACCGGGCGGTCCGCTGGCTCAACAAAGCGTACCACAGGTGGGCGTCGTTACCCTCGGGTTGGCAGCAGATCCTGGAACGCTGCCCGCCGGTAGATACAACTACAAAATCGTATTCGTCGACGCTGCAGGAAACGAGAGTCCAGCCTCTGCCCCGACTTCGAGTTTGACAGTTGGTGCCAATTCCGCCATTCAACTCAATACTCTTCCGAATGCCCCAATCGCGTTCACGGCTCGCCGAATTTACCGCAGCGACAGTTCGGGACGTACGGATGGAGTTTACACATTAGTCGACCAAATCAACGCGAGTGATTCGAGCTACGTCGATACGGGGGCCACTCTTGGCGGCGACATTCTTCAAATCACGCGACCGAGTTCAGCGAGTGTATTTCTATCGGCCGTGACTTCGGGTTCGTTGCCAGCTGGTACCTACAATTATCGGGTTGCGTTCGTCGACATTGCCGGCAACGAGGGGCCGGCGTCAGATCCAACCTCGAATATCACCATTTCCGGAACTCCGGTGAATGGTGGTGTTGCCTTGGTAAATCTGCCAACTCCAACCCCCGGTTTCGTTTCGATCAACGTTTACCGCAGCGACCGAACCGGCAATGCAGACGGCACCTACACGCTGATTGCATCGCTGGCAGGCGGTTCGGCAACAATGACTGACTTCGGCTTTAGCGGATTTCGAACTTTGCAACCTTCGGTTGCCGACCGACGCGCCCGACTGGATGCCCGCTTATCGATTGACCCCGGCACCGTCGTCAAAGTAAACGGTGGCTCCATTGAAGTCACGATGGGCGCCGATTTCATCGCGGAAGGGAATGATGGCGACGAAGTCGTCTTCACATCGATCATGGACGACCGTTACGGTGCGGGCGGAACATTCGATTCGACCGGCAATGGTTTAGATGTAACCGCTAACCCGGGCGATTGGTCGGGAATCATGCTGGGACATTTGTCTAGCGGTAGTCTCGACCACACGGTCGTGGCATTTGCGGGGGGGATTCGCCGAGTCGCCGGAACATTTGCCGGATTTAACGCTTTGGAAATTCATCAAGCGGATGCCCGTATCGCCAACTCTGTCTTTGAGAATAGTGCCGACGGAACGGGCGGCCAAGACACCGGTAATCGAGATGGACACGGCGACAATGCTGCCGGTTTGATTTTCATTCGCGGTGCTCAGCCCGTCATTGTCGACAATGTGATGCGAAACAATGCGGGACCAGTCGTCAATGTCAACGCCAACGCATTAAAC
>JBLHLE010000289.1:0-7732 GCA_047620805.1 Pirellulaceae bacterium | reverse complement strand
GTCTTATTAGTCAGCAGCCCATCTTGACGGGCCATCGCAGAAAACTGAACAACAATGTGGTCACTTGCCACCCATTCAGGAAACCGGATAGAACGATGTTGCGAACCTTATTTAGCACATTGATTTTGAGAGCGACGATGGCCACCAGAATTTCATTGGCGGCTTTGTTGTTTACGTTTATTAGCAACAGCTGACGCTGTCGACTTCCTGAGACTTGATTCAGGGCCCGACAGTGTTTTCACGAACATTGGCGGGCCCTTTTTTCGTTGGTGTGTCTCACTATAGTCACGCCTCTCGTATCCCGTCGGCAGGTCAGCGGCCCACGGCGAACCATGATTTGGGCTCACATTCAAAAGGAAGACTCCTGTGTCGCGGACAGGAAATCCGGGTGCAATTCCCGCTGAGTCCACTGAGTAACCAGACAATGATTTGGTCCGGTGTTGTAACGGTACGCATAACGGTCTGATACACCGTTGGAGGTTGGTTCAATTCCACCCCGGACTACTTAGCGGTGAGCGTCGCGCACTTGGATTACGAAAACGACGAGCAAGTTTAACGAACGAGAAATCGTTTTATGGCGTGGTATGCAAATCGGCAAAGCAACGAAATTCAAAACTTCGTGATTCTGTGGGTTCGACTCCCACCTGCGCTACTGAATATTTTTTCGGCTCGATGGTGAAACGGAGATCACATCTCGCTTCTAACGAGACGTTCCGGGTTCGATTCCTGGTCGAGCTATTTACATCAATTCGAAACACAACACACCAATGGACCGGTAGCTGAGACGGTGTAGCGCCTGGTTGAAGGCCAGGAGACAGGGATTCGAGCGCCCTCTGGTCCACTTACAAAGAAGTCATCTGAAAACAATGCCGACGTGGCTCGACTTAGCAAGGCACCGGTTTTGTAGTACCGT
Organism: Pirellulaceae bacterium; assembly: GCA_047620805.1. Lineage (GTDB taxonomy): Bacteria > Planctomycetota > Planctomycetia > Pirellulales > Pirellulaceae > JBLHLE01. The sequence goes on along the minus strand of JBLHLE010000289.1, from coordinate 6,819 downwards.
TCGATGCTGGTGCGAATCCAGTCGTCAGCTCGTGGAAACCAACTCAGTAACAATTAAACTCATAGTCAAATTCAAGACTCACCGCGCTCCGCTACTCTCCCGAGCGTGTTGGGCATGTGGGGCAAGTTGCCCTGCTTCGCCGCCATGGCGCGACGTAATTGCCCGCGTAAGTAGCGCAGGTGAGTCACGGACACATTTTCAAGCGGCAAAGTAGAATGCCGCGACGAAGGAACAACAATCAATGGCAAAACTCAATCAGATTATCGCTGTCGTCAGCGGAAAGAAAACTCGCACGCAGAAAGCGTTGACCGAGATCTATAAGAAACTGCAAAAAGAGACTCTCTTCGAAGGCATTTCTCGCACCTATCAGCCAGTCGACGAAGTTGGTGAACTGCTTCCTTCCGAACGCAAGAACATTCAATTCAAAGCCACCGACGCCATCAAAGAAGCGCGCGAGACTCTCCGCGAACTTATCGACGTCACTGCGACTCAGGATTGGGCGAATCGCGAGGCGGCTGCGGATGTAGCTGTCGACGGCAATGTCGTCCTGGAAAACGTTCCGGTCACCTACCTGCTGTTCTTGGAAAAACAACTCATCGACCTGCACACATTCGTCGGCACTCTCCCTGTACTCGACACCAGCGAGACTTGGCATTGGGATGCCAATGCCGATTCTTACAGCACAGACCCGACGTATAGTAATCGTACCAAGAAGGTTCCCCGCAGCCACGTTCTGTATGAGGCGACCGAGGAGCACCCAGCTCAGGTCGAAATGTATCACGAAGACGTGACCGTTGGACAATGGAAAACAGTCAAATTCTCCGGGGCAATTTCTGCTCAGGAGAAGAATCAAATTAGAGATCGCATCCGACAACTCCAAGACGCGGTCAAGTTCGCTCGAGAAGAAGCGAATGGCCGCACGGTTGACGAGGTGAAACTTGGAAACAAAGTTTTTGACTTTGTATTTGGAGCCCAGTCTTAGTTTTAGATTTAGGCTGAATACGCGGCGTCAGTGCAGGTTCGATCCCTGCCCTCGGCACTTTCGCTGAGGTAGCCCAATTGGAAGAGGCAACCGCAACAAGATTTAGACTATCGCTCCAGACTAAAACTGCACCGTCCCCCGTTAAATCGAAAGTTGCAGGACCCACACACTAAGATACTGGTTCGAATCCAGTCCCCCGCTCTTCAGCCTGCTTCATGCGAGGGTGGCTTTAATGGAAAAAGCGTAGTGGACCTTAAACTAACCTTAAACTAACCTTCAACTTAAACGGAAACCGTTAACGGGTTACTTTACGTCAGTGCACACCGCCTCCGTGGTTAGGGTAAATCGCGGAGGCATTTTTTGCGCGCTCGCTAATCGCGACTTGCTTGTACACAGTGGCTGGAAACGGTATCGTGTCGGAGTAGCTAGTCAGACTCGATAGCAATCTCAGAGTCGACAAAAAGTCGTGGAGTCGCTAGATTCACTTTCGACAAAAATGCTACTGGTAAAAATCACCGGGATGCACAACGACCATGAGCCCATTTCAGTTATTGATTTCCCCATGAACTCATGCACGATCAGCGAAGCGGATCGACGCCAATTCCAGCACGAAGGTTACTTTATCTTGGAGTCGGCGCTGGACAACCAACATCTCGATATTCTTCGCAACGCATGCGACCACCTGATTGACTTAATGCACCAAGAAATGGATCGCCTGGGCACCGACCATATTCACATTAGCCACCGGGGCAAAAGATATCATATCGCCAAACAACATCATCAAGCGCCGCGACTGGATGAATACGTCTTCAGCGATTTAATGGCGGAGATATGCCGGGCTACGATTGGAAACACTGCGTATCTGTTCTACGACCAGTACGTAGTTAAGGCTGCAGAACAGGGTATCAAGTTCTCCTGGCATCAAGACGGTGGATACTTGGGGTTCTTGCATCGACCGTATGTGACCGTCTGGGCGGCCGTTGACGACATGACGCTCGACAATGGGACAGTATTTGTCATGCCCTATTCGCAAATCGGTATTCGCTCGTTAGTCGAACATATCCGCGATCCGGAAACGGGTGACAAGATCGGTTACTTCGGGAAAGAGGCGGGCGTTTCCGCAATTGTTCCGGCCGGAAGCCTGGTCGTGTTTAGTTCGCTGGCATTTCATCGCAGCGGAAACAACACCACCGATCAAATGCGGAGGGCTTACGTGACTCAGTATTCCGCAGAGCGTATATTGGATCCTGAAAATGGCCTGCCCAAGCACTTGGCCGTACCGTTTATGGCCGACGGAAAAATCGTCCACGATTCCGCATAGCTTCAATCAATCAATCTCTGAATTACCGCCACCGCTGGCAGCGAGTTACACTATGTCCGCTCATTTTGGTCCACAACGTCGTCAGTTTTTCCGCCAGTCAGCCGCGTTGGCGAGTTCGGCGTTGCTGGCCAATGGCTTGCTTGCCGATGAGTTACCGGCCAATGAGTTACCGGCCAATGAGTTACTGGCGGCGCCAGATGATTTCGACTTCAAGTATATTCTTGGTTCGTCCATGTACGGCTACTCGGACGTCAAAGAGATTATGCCAGAGGTCCTGAAGACCGGAGCAATTGCACTCGACATTTGGCCCAAAGTCCACGGCAATCAGCGCGAGCAGTTGGATATGATCGGCGAGGCGGCGTTCGCCAAGCTGCTTCAGGATCACAAAATCGAGCTCGGCTGCATCACGCAATACGTGCTAGGTCCGTTTGGGCTGCGCGACGAAATGCGACTGGCGAAACGGCTTGGCTGCAAGACCATGGTTACCGGTGGCAGCGGCCCTCGTGGTTTAAGCGGTAGCGAGCTGAAGTCTGCCGTTGGCAAATTCGTCGAGCAACTGAAACCGCACCTTGAAGTAGCGGAGGAAACAGGCGTGACGATTGCTATTGAGAATCACGCCAACAGTCTGATCATGTCGCCCGATTCGTTGAAGTGGTTGATCGAATTACGTCCCAACAGGCACCTGGGAGTTGCGCTAGCTCCCTACCATCTGCCGCAAGACACCAAATCGTTGGCCGATCTGATCACGCAGCTCGGCGACGGCATCGCGGTATTCTATGCCTGGCAACACGGAATGGGCTGTCACAAGAAACTGCCCAAAGAGCAAGAGTTACTACAAATGCCTGGTCGAGGTGAGCTCGATTTCAAACCGTTGGTGGCCGCCTTGAAGAAGATCAAGTATGCGGGCTGGACGGAGATATTCATGCACCCAGTTCCTCGCGGTATCCCCATCCTAGAGTCGACCGCAGCCGTTACTGCCGAAATTAATCGCTCCCGCGACTACTTGGCAAAGTGCCTTGAAGAAAGTTAATTAGAGGCTAAGCAACGATCCTTCCCCGACAACCGGAAAGAAATACCCAAGGGTCGGGGAATTCATTACAACAAGAACGCAGTTGACAGGGCTTTTGACATCGGTCCGATTCGCCGCGTCAACATTGAAGGCGACGTGGGACCGTGAGGTCAAAGCGCCCCATTCGCCGCATCGACTACCAATCATTCTCCGACAACAGGACAATAATAATGCACAAGGTACTAATAATCATTGGCGACGCGACGGAAACTTTAGACACGATGTATCCGTATTATCGTCTTCAGGAAGCGGGCTTCCAGCCAGTGGTTGCTGCACCGGAGAAACGGAAGTACCAAATGGTTTTGCACGAGGTAAAACCGGGATGGACAATCACAAAGGAATGGGAAGGGTACACTCTGGACGCCGACGTCGCTTTCAAGGATATCGTCCCGGAAGAATACCTGGGCATCATGTTTTCGGGCGGTCGCGCGCCTGAGTACATTCGTTACGACGAAGACTTAGTCCGAGCTACGAAGCACTTCTTTGAGCATAACAAACCGGTCGCAAGCGTCTGTCACGGTGTCGAGATTCCCGCTTATGCTGATTGCGTGCGAGGTCGTAGAATGGCCACCGTCCCGAAATGCAAGTTCGATCTCGAAGTCTGCGGAGGCACATTTGTCGACGAGGCCTGCGTCATCGACGGCAACCTGATCAGTGGACGCACGTTCCACGACAACGGCGCGTACGTCGGCCCCTGGATCGCATTGTTAGAGAAAGCTCGAGCGGCCACTGTGGTGTAAACGGCTCGTTGCTCCTGAATCGCATTGTTAGAGAAAGCTCGAGCGGCCACTGTGGTGTGAACGGCTCGTTGCTCCTGAATCGTTGCTCCTGAATCGTTGCTCCTGAATCGTTGCTCCTGAAACGTTGCTCCTGAATCGTTGCTACCGCGCCGCCTTGAAGTTCTGTTCGTGAAACTTCATGATACGAAGCCCGATCTTGTCGTATACCAGTCTTGCGCTGTGGGGAACGTCATCTACGATGACTAATTCGTGTTTGATGTCCAGCGATTTGAGGTGTGCAGACCATTCTTTGTTAGCATCGAGATTAAATCCCTTGCTCCCTACGACGACTAAAATTGGCATCCGCGGCTTATCGCATTTAGCGAAGACTCGAGCCAAATCCCAGGTGTTGTTGTGTGTCTCGAATTTTACACTCGCGCTCTCAAAGCCGCCCGCTTCGGAAATTCGCTTCTCGTGTTGATGACCTCCGCCCATTGGTGCAGCGGAACAGAACATCTCGGGAAATTTGAACATGTACCTGCCGGTCGCCCGACCACCTTGGCTAAATCCTTCGACGGCTCGTCCGGTGCGGTTGGGGATGGTCATGTACGTTCTGTCGATATGCTGGACCAACTCCGTAAAAGCGGTCTCCCCGTACGATTCAAACTTCGGGTAATCGTAGTGGCTCATCTTGCCACCATTTGGGAACACATAGATCATCGGTTCGACCTCGTTGCCGCGCATCGCCTTGTCGACATAGGTCGCCATCTTAACCGACTTCAACTCGCCGCCGGGGCGACCACCGTGAAGCCAGTAGACCACCGGAAATCGCCCTGCCTTCTCCTGAGAATATTGCGCTGGCAGATAGATACAGTAGCCAACTTCGCAGCCGTTCTTTTCACTCTTGAACGTATGATGACTCAGGCCCATCGGATGCCCGGAACCCTGCAGTGGATTCACCCAGCGGAACGGCTCCGGTTTCTGTTGCTTCGCTTCGGCCGCCCGCGCGTCAGTTTTCTGTTTGGAGTTCTTCGGCTTGTCGGTATTTTGCCTCTCAGTATTCTGCTCAGCGGTCAGCTTATCATTTTGGCCAATCGCCACGGAATTTCCCATTGTCTGAAACGCAAGGAACAGTACGCCCAGCAAACACATGGCTCGCTTCATGACACTATCTTTCCTTATCGAATTGTTCTTACATGAGTAAAATTGAAGTAAACGACCATTGTAATCCATCCCAAACAGGATGTCAGATTCTCGGAAACCCAATTTTCAAGTGCTGCACTCGTCATTTCGGAGAAATCGACCGCGACTTCCCGACACCGGAAGACGATCGGGGAAGAGTTGGAGGGAATTGCCAATTCTGTTAAGCTATCCACGATTGATAAACACTAACCGGGCGAAGCGAGGGTTACTCGTTAACTGATGGGCATATTCGATAGGTTTCTTAGCACGAAGAGCGAGCGTAAGTTTGCGCTGATGGTCATCGACCGACTGAAATTGTCGGGAGACGACCGCGACATTCAGTACGAATCGCAGAGCTTTCGCCTGCTCTTTTCCGACCATGGCCAACCAATTGGTTATGCGGCATTGAGGAATATCTATGACGAGTTCCATGCGACGGGGAAGTCTGATCGCGAGACAATACTGTCGAGGTATGCTCGAGCGGCACTTTCCTACCTCAAAGACGTCCCCACCGATTTCGCAGACGCCCGCCCAGACATCCTCCCCGTCATCCGCACCAAGAGCCATTTGGAATTCATGCGACTCCGCGCGTTGCTCGAGGGGCATAAAACGCTGTCTATCCCGCACACGGATATCGGCGATCACCTAACTTTGATTCTGGTTTACGACCGACCGGAATCTCGGGTTTTCATCGATCGAGCGCAGCTTGAACTGTGGAACAAGTCCTTCTACGAGCTACTCGAAGTGGCTCGCGAGAACCTCAGCGAGATCGAGTTCGCATTCGCCAGTGTAAGCGATGCACTTTACGCGTCCCTGACCAGCGACAATTACGACTCCTCTCGGATCTTGCTCACCGACATGGTCAATGAGCTGCGGCTGAAGGGCGCCCCGATCGCGATGCTCCCCAATCCGGACTCGTTGCTTCTAACTGGCTCTAAAGATTACGACGGCTTGCGAATGATGCTGGACTTCGCCAAAGAAGCAATGGCTGAACCGAGGGCCATGTACGCTGTGCCTTTGCGACTCGACGACGATAACCAATGGCAAACCTGGTGTGTCCCCGATGGTCACTCGCTCAGTAACGAATTTCGGATACTGCGATTACACGCGTTGGCCAGCGACTACGCCGAGCAGAAGCAACTGCTAGAGCAGCTCTTTGAATTGGAGCGTTTAGAAGTTGACGTCGCACCGGTTGAAATTAGCGAGAACAAGAAAGCGAAAACGATTTCAAGTTTCGCGGTTTGGCAAGATGGACGAGAAATTCTATTGCCGGTTACCGACCGAGTGGTGTTCGTCGACCAACAGTCCAAAACGCTCGGCGACGCGAATTGGCGGCGAGTAAACGAGGTCCTGGGCAGCCTGCTCGAAGAGACTGAGCATTACCCACTTCGCTACCGAGTTCGATCATTTCCTTCGAATGCTCAGCTGGCCGAACTGGGCCTCATCAACACCGACTAGATTCGGTCGACCTACTCCACCAGGTCAAAGCCTCCAGCATCGACCAGGCCCCGTATTTTCATTGGAGTCGAACTCTGTCGTTGTGATC
>JBLHLE010000288.1:0-7734 GCA_047620805.1 Pirellulaceae bacterium | reverse complement strand
TCGCCAACTATCCCAAAACACGGCGCAATAGTAACCCGACGCGTAAGCGAGGAAACTCGCCGGATTTCCTCGCTTACGCGTCGGGTTACGAATAATCCGGGCTAGTGACATTACTTTTAGATACCGCTCGACGACTCTTAATACTCGACGACTCTTAATACTCGACGACTCTTAATACTCGACGACTCGACAATTCTTCTGGATAGGGGCAGGCAATGCCAAGTCCGCTGACAATAGACCAAATCACGCCTGATACACCGGCATCTGACGTCGCCCGCTGCCTGCGAGAGCCAGCGGTGCCAGGGCCCGATGCGGAGTGGTGGAAATGGGCAAACGTGATTGAAGGGTTTCAACTCGGCGTTGCGGATTGCCTGAACTCAATTCCGGTTTTTCCCGCGCCAAGTAAACAGCGGGGAATCGTAATCGTTGGAGGTGGCAAATATTTGCCGTCTGTATACGTGACCGTTCGAGTTCTCCGACACGTTGGATGCGATTTACCGATCGAGATTTGGCATTTTGATGGCGAAGAAGATCAAGCGATGTTCGACGCCATCTCCGACTACGACGTCCGATTCGTGAATGCAAGCAAGCTTGCGTCAGAAAACGGTTTCCGTTTTTTGGATTGGAATTGGTGGCGCGGTTGGCAACTGAAATCTTTCGCGCTGTTGAACAGTGAGTTTCGGGAAGTGCTTTTTCTGGACGCAGACTGTTATCCCAATCGGAATCCTGAATATCTATTCGACTGGCCAGAGTACCGCGATCTTGGAGCCGTAATTTGGCCGGATATTGTGCACTCGACGCCTGCTATCTCGAATGAAACTTGTCAGCTCTTCGAAATCAGCCCGTTCAATGAGCGTCTTGCGGAGTCTGGACAGCTCTTGATTGACCGGGAGAAAAGTTGGCGGTCCCTGGTGCTGGCGGGATTCTATAACCAATGCGCCGACATTTGTTACCGATATGTATGGGGCGACAAAGATACGTTTCCGTTCGCTTGGAAAAGAACTGGCGTGCCCTACGGGAGAATGTGGCCGGAGTGCCATTGCCAATCGGATTGTATTTTTCAATTCGATTTTCGTGGCCACGTAATCTTCCAGCATCGTGTGGCTGACAAATTCAGGACGGATAACACGAAGTTTGATTCGACCCCACAATGGCGTGGGAAGAATAAGTATCACGCTGGCCTAGCCCACGAGTCATTTTGTTTTTATGTGCTGGATGAATTGCAGACGTTACTAAAACACGGTGACGCGGCATCGTAACGCGTTAGCATTAACGTGTCGCTGGAAGTTTCATTGCGATGGCTTTGGATTAAAGACCGTGCCATTCCAGTGCGATGCGCTGTCGCAGCATTCGGATAGCTATCTCGGCATTCGAGAAGAGGCGGCTCCGACCTCCGCAAATCACTATTCTTCTTCCCACAGTTCCAGAGTCGTATGGCGTCAGTCTGGATATGGCTTCTCTCGACAAGGTCCGATCCGCAGAAATGACGTTTCGGTCAGTCCACCAGTGGTCTTGTAGATCGTAGATCAACAACGTCACTGCTGCGAAATTGATTAGCCGAGTCCTACCTTGCGCTCGATTCATCTGTCGACAATCTGTTAACCATCTTGAGATGCTCCAAATACTTGCTTGGTGTTTCCCTAATAGTTACTCTTGAATTGTAGCCTCTACCGTCGTGGAGAATAACTGATATCCGACGGATCAGTCCGGAGTCGAAATTCGCGAGATCGAGGTCGATTGAGAGTCATGCCTAGAATATCCCTGGAAGGTCACGAAGAACGCGTGTTTTCGCAGAATGGCGAGGATGGCGTTACGCGGAGAATCATCGATTCGCTGTATGGGGCAGACTGTTATTACAAGTGCTACGTTGAATTCGGCGTGGAGGACGGTTGTGAATGTAACACGAGGATATTGCGCGAGAAGTATTATTGGACCGGTCTGTTGCTGGACGGCGGCTTTGAGCGACCTGAATTGAATCTACGAAAACACTTTATTACGAGGGAGAACATCGTACAGCTCTTAAACCAGTATCACATGCCGAAGAGATTGAACCTCTTGAGCGTTGACGTCGACCGGAACGATTTCTATATACTGGATGAAATTCTTCATCATTACCGCGCCGATGTGATCATCTGCGAATACAACTCAACGCATCCCCCGGAAGAGGACAAAGTCGTCGTATATGAGCCGCTGGCGGTGTGGGATTTCACAGACTATTTTGGCGCGTCTCTGTTGGCGCTAAGTCGGATGCTATTAAATCACGGATATGTACTTGTTTACACGGATAAGATGGGTGTTAATGCATTCTTTGTCGATCTTGGAAAATTGGACGAAAGAGGCCTGCAATTTTCCTCAATGGCCGACGTATCAGCGCTCTACCATCCACCTTTATACGGCAAGAATAACAATGGTCATCAACCCGATCCACACTTCCGCAAGTATGTCTCAAGTCGCGAAGCGCTGAGCCGACGGTGATTGTTCTGCCGCAGCACGATCTTCCCGATCGTGACTTGCCTGCTTACCGACTACAAGCCGGAGCTACGATTCTGTTACACGAGCGAATTATCGTTCGCCGATTTTCAACTTCGCCTTCGCCTGGAATTCTGCGGGCTTGACATTCAGTTCCAGGAGTCGATGACCGGCGAACCGGCGGAAGAACGACCTTGCAGGCGGTTGAGCGCTGCGTGCCAAGAATGGAATTGCTTCCCGACCTTTTCCGTGCCGCGCTAGATAGTCCCCGACAAAATAATTGTAGTTTTGGGCTTTGGAGCCTTGCTCCGCCCGGCAGATCGCGTCGAGTTCTTTAAGATCGAAGTTGGCTTTCCCGCCGGCCTTTATATCCGCCGCAAACAACTTGGCAAGTTCAATGAGGCCCGCTCGGAAGACGACGCCGTTCTTGATGTACTGAGGACTGCGTTTGGCGATTTCGGATAACATCGAATCTCGGGTTTTGAAATCGCCGGATTGTTCCGCAGTGCTGGATGCCAATAGACCGATCATCGGATCTGGTTGGCGTGCAAAGGAGTGGCTGAATATTTTGTTGGCGCGGAGTAGCTCGTTGTTATAGAGGTAAGCTCTACCAAGCTTGAAATTGTTTTCCGCGCCGGGTTCAGTGCTCAATCGTTCCAGATATTGCTGAAAGACTCGTTGGGCGTCCGCCACTTCGCCAAAGCCAGTGCCGAAACAAAACGCATGCCATTGGTATGCCGTCCCCCGGTACCGTTGCGAAAGCGCTTGATAAAACTTCTCTGCCTCGGGGAACCTCGCCGCCCCCTCACAGCAGATGGCCGCGCATAACAGCCCTGAAGCGGAGTATGCTTGGGCACCCTTAATCGCAAAAGGCAGAGCGGCATCCCAGTTTCTTCGCGCCATGTGATGGTTGGCGATCATTTGACATACGTTGGAGTGACCCAGTCCAGTATCGGGTTGCTGGAGGTATTCCTCCAAAACTGCCTGCCATTTGTCATACTCTTGACTCTTCTCATACATGTACGCAAAGGAAGTGTAAGTGGACATTTCGGGCGAGATTTTAATGGCAGCGCGAAAGAATGTTTCCGCCTTGTCCGGCTGATTCAAGTCGCGGTATCGACGCCCAAATGCCGAAGCGAGGCGGGCGTGATGAACGGCCTTTTTTTCCCATTCCTTGGATCGTTCCAAGTACTTCGCGTCGCCATGTTCAACGAGTATCGCTTGAGCCAACGGCGAATGCGGGCTTTCTTGTAGCAGATATGGCGCCAACGAGGCCTGGGACTCTTTTCGTTGAGCCTGAATGACTTCCGACCAACCTCGAGCCGTATAATCCGTGTTCTGAGCGAGGGTCGTCCAGGAAACGTTTGCCTGTTCATAATTCTTGTGAGTCAATAGCGCTGAATACACAGCTCGCATGTTTACATTTAGATCGTCGTAAGGAAGCTGCTTGAGTTTCTCCGCACCTCGTTTGCCTAGGAACTCGTCCCAACGATAAGCCTCCAGGACGGCGTGGTAAGGGTGATCTTTAACGAGAGGTTCGACACTATCCAGATATTCATCTGGACTGACGCCCAGTTTCGACGACAAGAATGTTGCTCTGCGAACGGATTGGCTCATCGATGTATCCGAGATAATACGAGCCAGGACTTGGTAGCTCAATTCGTTGGTTTCCTTTCGACCTATCTCTTTTATGCGTTGCGTCATCTCATGCCGAATGCGAGGCTCATCGGCTATCTTCTCAGGTGGCGGCATAATGTCACTAAACGCCTTTCCCATCTTCTCCCTGAGATCGGGAAGTTTATCCAACTGTGGATAGAGTTTTTGTGAGAACTCTATAGGGCCCATTACTGTTGCCGAGTGGCGCGTGCCTATGCCGCCGATTTTACAAAGTTCGTCGCAAACTCTGTAGTTTTCGGGGGTCTCGCTCAGTATTTCCCTTCCTCGAAACTCCGCCAATTTTGTTTCCCCGGCTAGCGACAGCGAGACGAATCCGAGGAGTTGGGCGAGACTGTGATAGGGATGGTCTTTGTCAACTTCAAGAGCCTTGTAGTCGTATTCAGCGAATGCCTTGACCAATGGTTGCCATTGGGGATCTGGTTTGTCTGGATGCTTACGCTTTTCGGCATTCACCCAATCTTCCAATCCAATACGGTGAAGTCCCGCGAGGGTTTTCACGTAGGCTCGGACGCGAAAGGAATCGGGATTCGAGCCATCCAATTTGACCATTCTTTCGCCGTAAATTAGTGATCGCGCGCGAAACACTTGCGAGTGCGGAAGCCAATGATTTTCTGTCAGCAAAGCGAGGTTTGCATACGCCATGGCTAACGCTGCCGTGACCTTGGTCGCCCCGCCTTGAGGCAGTTTGTGCAATGTACGCAATGCTCTGTACTGCGAGATGAAGTTCATCTCCCGCAAATCATTTTGGCACGACTCGGGAATTTCACCTTTAAACACTTCGACTGGCGTGGTTTTGACACCAGCTCTATTAAGAGACTTAACGAACGCCTTGCGGGAGAAAACCTCCATCCGTGCCATTGCTAGTCCGAAGCCAGAATGGGGGAGGTTATTCAGCGAAATAGTATCAACCGTTTCTTCTTTGTCTCCCACAATTCGCAAAACCTTCAGTTTGTTAGGAGTGTCGGCGCTACCGGTTTCCCAGACGAGTTTGAGGCTCTCCTTATCGTCTGACCATGTTTCGCCAAGGGCGGCGTCTCTTGTCCGGGCCCCCATTTGGCAACGGGCTGCGACTAAGAAAGCCTGTCGGGCAATCTCGTGCCGCAGTGTCGATTGGCGGTGATAGTCAGTATCAAAAATCCTCCAGGAGGATGTCCGCGATAAGTTCACCACCGGTGTCTCGGCAGTGCATTCAAGAGAAGTTAGCGCGAACACCAGACAAAACGCGATTGATCTCATCACATATCCCCCAATACCCAATGGTTCCGCCGCCGCGTAAATGAGTTACCGGCGCGAAGGACGCGAACGCATCACAACTGAACAGACCGTAGAGCTGAATTCTATACGATTTGCGGCATGAACGAATAGTTTTCTGGTCGAATTAAATTTAGAACAGAGAAGATGCATGCAAGGGCCAGAAACCGTTGAGCAATGCCTGTACACCGGCCGACCTGCATGCGACAGTGTACAAAGCGATGGGATTCGACCCTCGCGGCGAACTTCACGAACAACTTGGCAGGCCATTTCAGATGTGCGATGGTCAGCCAATGCCTCTGCTCTAACGGCTGCAAAAATGCGAACCGATTTCTCTGCCGCAGTGACTGTCCTCCTGTCGTTGTTAACCCTGATTTGTATTGCGGCGGAATCGGGCTCCGCCTCCGCCGAAGATTTTCAAGTCACGTCGCCACCGCAGTCATTGCGGTCTGGATCAAACGGCGCTGAAGTCCCGGTCGATCCGCTCTACAAGAAGTTCATCAGTGCCAACGGTTACCCGATCCTGGCTTCGAAACGCGTCGACGATTATGCGCTGAAGGAAGCCGCTTATCTGGTGGATACCATGTTGGCCAACCGGCCCGATGTCCGCCAGGCGATGATCGAGAGCGGTTCGAGGATGCTCGTGTTTGCTCACAATGAATTCACGACCGACCTTCCCGAATACTCTGGCTTCACGCCCAAGGATTATTGGGATCGGCGGTCGCGTGGTTTTGGAGGCTCCTTGCAAGACCCTGTTTGTTCGGTCGCCGAGGAGAATCTGCTTGGATTTGCGGGCGACCCTTATAAGACCGAATGCATTCTGATTCATGAATTCGCTCACAATATACATCTGCGGGGACTAGTGCATATTGACGAAACCTTCGACCGCCGGCTACGAGAAGCTTATGATTCGTCGTTGGGCCAAGGGCTGTGGAAAGGGAAGTATGCAGCAGTGAATCATTACGAGTATTGGGCGGAAGGTGTGCAGTCGTGGTTCAGCAATAATCGTCAACCCGACCACGATCACAACCACGTAGATACTCGCGAAGAACTGATCGAATACGATTCGCGTTTAGCTCAATTGTGCCGAGAAGTTTTCGGGGATACGAAACTGGTCTACTCCAAGCCAGCGACCAGACTGGTTGGGCATATGAAAGGTTACGATCCGGCACAGGCTCCCACTTTTGTGTGGCCCCAGCGTTTGAAGGAAATACAGTTAAACTTGGAACTTAAGTGGACGCCAGCCGCTGGCATCAAAGCGCCAAATTCGGTGTTAAGCAAAACTGAAACATGGGTCATGTTTAGGAATCAATCGGCCGCCGCCGTTAAGATCGGTTGGGTAGACTTCGATGGCGAATTTCAAATGTACAAAAAGTTGAGACCCAGAGGTGATTTTGCACAACAGACGTTTGCGGGACACACCTGGATGGTGACCGATACGGATGGTAAGTCGCTGGGCTATTTCGTCGCGAGCCCAGCTATCGCTCACGCGACCGTTCCCCGCTAATCGCTAACCGTGATTCACCCGTCCCGGGTTTGTAAGGCCAGGATTTGACTCGTGCTCTTTGCGCCCAGGTTTCCCACTTGGCGGCAAGTTCGTCGACCTTTTTTGGGGGTCGTTGACGGGGGGTGATAAACGTGTTGTCGCGACAGAGCGTCGCTGGGTCGTAGAAACTTCCTGCCCCGATAATCGTGCCGTAGAATTAGGAGAACCGGACGCCATTCTTCGCCAGTCCGTTCAATGTTGGCGAGTTGATTTCGCCTCCTTAACAACCGATGTCGGAAAAGCCCAGGTCGTCCGACACAATCAGCACAATGTTGGGACGCTCGCTCGGCTTGGCACCGACTTGTTGCGCATCTCGCGTCGCCTTTTGAGTGACGCCAATTGACACCATTTTCGGTGAATATTTCACGCGTCTGAAGCGTTGCGACGGATTTCTTGACTCAACACCATCAACTTTCGCAAACCGTGAAGAATTATTGTGGTCACCAACCGATATCAAATTCAACGGGTGTGGTTTGAGGGATGATTCGGATAATTCCGCATTTGCCAATAGAATGGGTTGTTTGGGTGGGGGGGCGAATGAAATTGGACACCGGGTCTACTTTTGATCCGTCAATTGGATGTCAAACGATTAAGTCACAATTGTTTCGACGTTTAGCCATTCCTCGAACATCATCAAATAATGCCACTTTCGTTGTTTTAGGGGACGAACGGATGCCTTACATAAGGTAGTGGTATATGAATTGCTGATGCTTGATTTAATATAAAGCCTGTATGTATTAGGTGTTTTGAATTTTACTCGTCAAAGGCAAGGGTTTAGACGCGTTCTAATC
>JBLHLE010000287.1:0-7751 GCA_047620805.1 Pirellulaceae bacterium | reverse complement strand
GTCCCGAGGAGCAACGCCCAAGGAGGCGTTGAAATCGTCTTCATCAAAGACCAGAAATCCGTTTGCCAAAATCATCGTTTCGGCAGGGACAATGTACTTATTCAGATTTGTCAAATCATCACTGAGCAGCCAGCCGCCGATATTGATATCCACTCCCGTGGCGTTGAAGAGTTCGATCGAATCAGATTGAGGTGCATCGGTGTGGGACAGTGTCTCGTTAATTACGACTTCACCGCGGGTCGACGACGGTTGACTGGGCGAACCGGAGTAACTACTGCTGGCCCGCCAATTCCCCGCATCGTTGTAGTCTCCGTCGACGTCGACAACTTCCAAAGAGCTGCCGAAACCATCGGCTCGGATCGGCCAAGGGGAACTGTCGTCGTACACAAAATCGTGAATGGGCGTTCCGATGGAGTCCCTTAACTGGATGTGTTCGCCGTTGTTGCTCAACCCTCCGCCGTCGGCAACCGCATCCCAAACTCCCGCAATCAAATGCCCGTTACCATAACGAGCTGCAAAGGCCGCTTGGTCGCGCACGATCACCGCGTATTGGCCAGCGTCGAGCGTAAAATCGCCAAACGAAAATTGCACGCCGTCATCAAAGTAAGCGCCGTCGAGGTTGATAGCCTGACCGCTGACATTTCGTAGTTCGATGTATTCGAATGAGTCATTGTCACTGAAGCCCGCTTGCAACTCAGAGGCGGAGGGCGGCAAGGGGTTATAGTTAATTTCCGTTAACCGAATCGAGTCGCTAAGGGGCGTTGGCAACGCCGCTCCCGCGACAAACTCGGTCGGTTCGGACCAGTGACTCCAGCGGCCAGTATCGTCTTGCAGACGGACTCGAGCACGGTATGTTTTCCCGACTTCCACGACATTTGCGGGGATCGTAACATTTTGGTCGAATGTTCCCAGGACGGCACTCTCCCAAGTGGATTGAATTTCGTACTTCCAATTTTCGCCGCTGGTGTCGCCGGCCTGCGGGGTGCCAATTTCGGCGATTCGCCACTTCATTCCCGCAAACGTATTGTTTCCCTGCGGATCGGCGAAGGCGTTGGTTTGGAAATCAAGATCGTTGACAGGAAAGCCATTAGCGCCAGTGAAGTTGATGACGGGACGATCTGGTATCCGCGCGGCATCGGCGGCTTCCGATTCGAGATGATTGAAGCCATAGCCGTCCGTATCGCCATCGCCAAGACTCCAAGAACCGTCCGTGTCGGTGTCGGTAAAAAAGTCCTTAATGAATTGTTCGAATCCCTCGTGGTCGGCAGAGACGAGTATCCGAGTGTAGGTGCCACCGATCGCCCCATGTGTGGTCGGGTTTTGGTAGAAAGTGCCTTTACGACTGTTGGTGGTGCGGGGGTGATGATTCCACATCGCCTCATCGACATCGACAAACGTCAGGTCTTGACCGAGGGGATTTACGATCGCGGCGAGTTCGTCGACGACCTGGACTGCCTGCCCGCCAGTGTCGGAGGCGTCGGCGAACAACAAGTCCAACAATTCGCGAGCTCGACTCTGGTATTCGATCAGCAACTCACCTTGATTCAACACATTCTTGACATTGATCGTGCCGCTCCAATGGGTCTCGGCGATGTACATCATGTCCAGATCCCAGGGCATCGGAGTCCATTTGTCCGTTTCGGGATTGTGATAGAAGAGGTGATTCCACCCCTCCCGAATGTCGACGTTGCTCGTCGCGAAGTTGATCGATCGGAGGGTATAGTATGCGTCCAAGTCGACATTATCGCGCCACCACTGCACTGACTGACCCTGATTGGCGGCGCTATAAAATGCGGACCACTCCGATGTATTTAGAGGGTCGGTAGGACCTTGGTTCTTTTTGTCACAGTTTCCACCTTCGACTTTGCAAACATCCCCATCCGGCAAATTCCGCTCGTCCAGATACCTTCCATCTGGACTTTCCAGCGTCATATACAGCCCCCACAAATCACTTTCATACTGATTCGTGGGGCTGGCTTCGGCCAAATTATCCACGATGCGAAAGTGAATGAAGCTGGTATCCGGAGCGGCATTACCTGCCAAGGTGTGAAGTCGGTACGAAACCGATTCTTCTAGCGCGGCCATCCCGCGATTGGAAGGCACCCAAGGGGCGGCGGCGGCGTTGAGATTCATCACTCGCCACTTAGCCGATTTTTTATTTCCGTAATTGTCTCGCGCCTGAAAATCGTGACCGCGATTGAAGTGCAGCCGCCACTTGTTCTTGCCCGACACGTAGGTCGAAAACTCGCCGCGATTGCTAAATTCGATGTGGTCGTAGACAACGCCATCGTAGACAAACGTGCCCGGCATATGCACTGTGTCAAAGTTGTTGTTGTATTGGCTGTTTTCGACGTCCGTCTGTCGCGCAATGAGATGATAGGTTGCCAGTTGGTTGAACACCTCGGAACCGAATGTTTGCACGGGCGTCACCCCTGGCTGGCTGGCCCCTTCCCAGTCGGGTACACCATCGTAAACGAAGTAGGCAAAATTCGGTTGCGGATCATCGGCGTAGGGAGCAACGATGGTTTCGCCTAGAACGTCTGCGGCCGAAATCCGATACCGCACCAGCTGACGATGTTGCTGCAAGTTCGCAGGCAAGACAACGGAATATAGACTGTCGCGCGCCACGGCGTCGCCACCCGTTCCGTCGTCGACCATCGCTAGGGCAACCCAGTTGGTTTGGTATTCCGCATCTCCAATGCGAATGTAGTTTCCCGGTTCGACAATCTGGTACTCGAGAGTCACGGCTTGCACGCCGTCTGGGTCGGTTACTTTCGCCGTGATCAAGACGTCGTCATCGGAATGCGGCTCAACCGGAAAATGTTCGACCTGCCGCAACTGTGGCGCGGCATTGGTAGTGAGCGTTGAATTTGCGCTGCCAGGCGAAAGCGCGGCACTTGATGAACGCCAACTTCCACCCAGGCTATTGTCCAGTGCAGGATGAAGCAGTTCCATCGACGCACCAGGATCCTCGCCCACCGTCGGCCAAGGAAAACCAAGCTGATATGCCACGCGATCAATTTCCAAACCATTTTGGTCGCGAACACCAATATCTTCACCATCGTTGTTCAAGCGTCCGCCAACCGCCCACTCACCAATCGCCGCGATTCCAAATTTTGCTTCAAAGGCGACTGCATTCAGGGTAACTACAAGGTACTCGTCCGCACCAATCTCCGTTGTGTCGGGGAACGTGAAGTCGACGGCCCCCTCAATGGTCCAACCCGAAACATCAATCATTTGATCGCTCGGATTGTAGAGTTCGATATACTCGACCAACTCCGTCTTCACGATCGGATCCAGATGGACTTCATTGATGACGACTTGAGGGAACTCCATCCCAACTGAATTTATCTCGCCCGGCGTCGCAACTCGATAGTATTGGCCACGAGCACTCTCGGCGCTGAGTCCATAAGAAATATTAGGGAACTGCTCTGGATAGGGTGAAAAAGAATGGTCGACGGTTGATCCGTCCGGCGCCACCAGCGAAATAAATTCACTAACGCTGCTAAGTTGAAAATTCGTGTGGAGCGTCTCGCCAACCGTCGTGCGGTCTTTACCTGACGCATAGATGACAATTCGTTCATCGGTATCAAGGCTGATATCTGGAATCTGCCATTTGGTCAATTCCTGAGGATCGTCGGTCACATACCATCCGTTGAGGCTAATTGAGTTTGCCGCTGGATTGTGAATTTCAAACCAATCCGAAAAATCACCGTCCTCATCTGGCGATGAACTAATATTGTCGGCCATGAGTTCAGAAATGTAGGCCAACAGATTGCGGGCTTCCAGCTTCTCGACGAGACTTCGTCGCTGCCGTCTTCTGGTACGACCTTTCATGGGAACTTTCGATCGAGATGAGGATTTGATTGAAAACTTGAGTTACCCGAGAAACGGCTAGCGATTCGGTCAGGCTCGACTCCGTTCGGCCGAAAGGCAACGAGTGTCGATAAGGCCCTCATGATAACACGACTGCTTCAGAAAAGAAAAAGGAACGTGACCAGGACGAAAGGTATTTCTGCTCACGTTGGGCAAGATCACATCTCTTTCGCTTGGTCTCAATACCGAAGGTGGGCAGACAGGCGCGAAATCGCTGCCAAAAGCTAGAATGCAGATCGATCGCTCAATCCGGCCTCAATCCGGCCTCAAAACCGTGCTCAAAACCGTGCTCAAAACCGTGCTCAAAACCGTCCCAGGTATCAAAGTTGCCTTCGGTTCAGTCCGAAATAATGCCCGGCAGCTAAAACGACCCAAACAGCGTCCCTAGAATGATGACAACAATCGTGGCGATAGCGGGCACGATCACAGCGACTACGAAAATATCGCCATACGAATCTCGATGCGTTAGTTTCGTGATCGCCAGCAATGTGATCACGGCACCGTTATGCGGCAGCGTATCAAAAGCTCCAGACGCCATCGACGCAACACGATGGAGCAGTTCCGTCGAAATTCCTGCGGTCACGGCCATCTGCAAGTATGTCTCACCCAGCGTGCTGAGTGCGATACTCAGACCTCCTGAGGCCGAGCCTGTAATTCCCGCCAAGGTAGTGACTGCCACTGCTTCTGAAATCAACGGGTTCCCGGGAGATAGATTCAAGACCAAATCACGCACGACTACGAATGCCGCCAACGATGCGATTACGGCGCCGTAGCCAACTTCCGATGCAGTATTAAAAATCGGCAGTAGCGAATCCATTGTCCCACGATTTATGGAAGTCTTGAGATCTTTCCAACGCTTCCAATGCATCGCGGACAGGACCACAATCGCAATCACGAGTCCACAGATGATCGACCAGATTCCCAGCACCGACTTGAGTTCTGTTTCGCCATATTTTGTCTCCGCCAGGTAGGTCGTATCCCACTGGGGAATAATGTATTTGCTGAACACAAGGTTGCCAACGATGACGACTGCGATCGGAGCCATCGCCAACCAAACCGGCGGTAGCACTTGTTGCGTTTCTTCGGCCTCCATTTCTTCAGCCGCCGGTTTTTCAACGTGCTGTCCGTATCCCTCCCCTCCGGTGATCGCTCGTCGCGAGCGGGTATTGAGCCACCACATCCCGCCGCCCAACATGATCAACCCGCCGATTGTTCCGAGCCCCGGAGCGGCGAATAAAGTCGTCCCGAAGAATGGCATTGGAATTGCATTTTGAATCGCCGGCGTACCCGGCAGGGAGGTCATAGTAAATGTAAACGACCCCAGCGCGATCGCCGCGGGAATAAATCGCTTTGGCACTCCCGACTGCCGAAATAGTGAGGCTGCGATTGGATACGCGGCGAACGCTACGACGAATAGCGACACGCCGCCATAGGTAAGAACCGCACACGACAGCACGATTGCCAATATGGCCCGCCGTTGTCCTAAGCGAGCAACGATAGCTTGAGAAATTACTCGAGCCGAGCCCGAATCGTCTATCAGTTTGCCAAAGATGGCGCCCAACATGAACAGCGGAAAGAACTTCACCAAGAAACCACCCAGGCTCACCATATATACCTGCGTATAGGTTGCCAAGAGGGGAGCACCACCGCCCAATAACACGGCCAGTAGCGCCAACGTGGGCGCTAGAATCAACACATTGATTCCGCGATAAGCCAAAAACATCAGCAGCAGCAACGACAGAACGATCCCAATCACACCGAGCATATTTTTGTTCCCTCTCCGACACTCAACACTTGGACCAAGTCATTACAGCGTAAACACGATCTTGATCGCTGCGCGAATTTTCCTGTTTGCCTCAGGGCAAACACTGAGTGTACCAAACTAATACGGGGATCTTTTAATTCGGTTTACAGCGAGTTTCCATGAGTGATCTCGTCTTCTGAAGCATCCAGCGGGGAAAACTCTCCAGTTCCAGGTGACGCTCTTTTAGTTTTTACCGGAATTATCTGAAAGACCCGCTCCACGGCAGTGACTTGTGACTTGTGACTTGTGACTTGTGACTTGTGACTTGTGACAGCGGGGCGTTAAGTTCCTGTTAGAAAACTGAGAACGGGAAAGAGCAACGTTTGGCATGTACTGTTACAATTTTCCAACTGGGTCCAAGGCAAACAAAATACCAGCCTCCAGCAAGCTATCTAAGCAAAAATGTGGTGGAGTTCACCGAGGAGTGTCCAATTTCGCTGTATTAACAGAGTCATCCAGCTGGCAGCCAAATCTCATTCGAAGAGCTTTCAAACTTCATTGCGTGGGGAGTAACATTTAGGACGAGTCGTCTAGACTACGTCGCATCCAGAACGTCTCGCCTCGAAATCTTTCGACCGCAGCGTAGATCTGCTGGTGCGTCTGCTGGTATTCGGAAATTCCCGCTTCCCATTTTCGCTGGTACGCCTCTGCATTGGCCACCGAACCGGATACAAGGGACGTGGCGGCACTTGCTGCCAGCCTTCCCGACCACAGGGCCGTGGTCATCCCGTGCGAAGACAGTGGGTCAAAACTGGCTACGGCGTCACCTGCTGCGAGCAGATTGGGCGCTAAATAGCCAACGGTGAATTTAGACGAGGCGTCAGTAATACTAGGTGGGTTGCGGCTAGTGAAACCAGCGCTGCGAATTCGCTCGGACGTATAAGGTGCCAGTGCTAGAAGGTTTTCCCAAGCGGCGAAATCTTGCCGCGGATTGCCGACCATCAGATCGCTGTCGGTGAAATAGGCCACGACCAACTGAGTTCCGGGCACCAGGACGGAATACCACCAGCCATTTGATACGGCCTCCACTAGCGTCGCCTTGGTGGGATCGATGTCAATTTGTTCGTGTTGAAGTACTGTGTAAAGGCCGACTAATTTGTCTCGTCGGCTGCGAGGTGTTCTTTTCTCCGCAACGACGGCGCGGCGACCGGAGCAGTCCAACAAGAGCCGCGCATGAATGTCTCCTCGTTCCATGCACTGAATTCGCCAATGGACGGTCCCGTCGCACTCTTCATGTTCCGCATTGACTACTTTAGTTTCGTGCAGATCAAACTCGGTTGCGTTCGCCTCTCGCCACAAGAATTCTTCAAAAGCCGCGCGGTCGAGGTACCAACCCGCTGCATTTCGAGACTCCCAAGCGTACTGCTCTCGTAGAATTGGGTCTTCCCAAGCGACGAAGCGAGTGTGGGCTTCCCAGTGTCGTTCCTTGAGGAACGCATCCAGAATTCCCAA
The DNA here is from genome assembly GCA_047620805.1 of Pirellulaceae bacterium. GTDB lineage: Bacteria > Planctomycetota > Planctomycetia > Pirellulales > Pirellulaceae > JBLHLE01. The sequence goes on along the minus strand of JBLHLE010000287.1, from coordinate 619 downwards.
AGAGCTCAATTCTTCGTTTGCTGTGGGAGATAGACTTTCCCCAATACGAAAACCGGGCGGGCGTGATGGAGCAACGACAGCTACTCGAAGACCGCTCCCGCGCAGCGCAATCAGCGCAGCTGAAGCGGCAATCCCGCGTCCGACAATAGCGAGGTCGTAGAGCATTGGTACTTAGAGGGAGTTTCTAATTTGGCGGATCGTCGGTCAATAGATCCATCGAACCTCGTTCGGTTTCTACGAACAGTTCTGCTGGAATGATCGCTTGGAGTCTAGCCGACAGCCCTTCGGGCCGTGGTCGCTTCACTACAAAACCCATGTGGCTCCACAAAGTGATCATGCGAGACAAACCATCGTCGTAACTGCCCTGGACATGGTATCCTACGCCAGTCACTCCGCGGGACCACAATCGTCGGTTATTGAAGAATTTAAGCTTGGAATCATCGTCCAAGTCGTGCCGCGAAAGTTGGTTGAAGTAATACTCCGGTAGCACGTCGATAGGTAGCAGAGCCGGCCACCAGGCGGCATTGGGGAAGTCATTGGAATAAGCCACCATCTGACAACTAAATGCATCGGGGTGCCAGGGCAAGCCTAACCAACGTGTTAGACCTCCAGGGTTCTG
>JBLHLE010000286.1:0-7760 GCA_047620805.1 Pirellulaceae bacterium | reverse complement strand
GGCTGCATTGAATTGCGACCAGACCGTATTGGAACGCTTTGTTAACTTCGATGCGGAGCTGTCAGTTGTTGCTGCACGCGGGCACGACGGATCGATTGCGGTTTACGGGCCTATTGCGAATACTCATTGCGATCACATTCTCGACTTGTCAGTGACGCCATCTGAATTGCCTCAGAGCATCGCGGACGAAGCGATCGACATTACCCGCGTGATTCTTGCCGAATTGGAAGTGGTCGGTGTGTTGTGTGTCGAGTTTTTCTTGACGACAGACGGCACGCTGCTGGTCAACGAACTGGCTCCGCGTCCACACAATTCTGGACACTTGACGATTGATGCTCACGCGACGTGCCAATTCGAGCAGCAAGTGCGAGCGGTCTGTGGATTGCCGCTCGGCGATGCAACGCAATTACGTCCAGCTGCAATGGTAAATCTGTTGGGTGAGGTATGGCAGAACGGAGAACCGAATTGGGCAAGAGCATTGTCCTTTGACGGCCTCAAATTGCACTTGTACGGAAAGCGAGGAGCGAGTGTCGGAAGAAAGATGGGCCATCTGACCGCGTTGGCAGATTCACCCGCGGCCGCCACCGAACAAGCGCTCACAGCACGTCGGTGTTTGATGTCCGCTCAAAAGAGCCACAATCAACACGCTAGGACTACTCAAGTTGACTAAACGAGATTCATCAAAATACCGGAGTATGCTCGATGACTGAAGCAAAGGAACAGACCGTGAATGCAATTAAGTCGTTCGCACAACAGCCTGATGTTGTCGGCAAACCGCAGCTGCAAGGTGCAAATCTTTCCGACAAGAACTTTTCAGGGCACGATTTGCGAGGGGCAGATTTGCGAGGCAAACGACTCGTTCGGACAAGTTTTCAGAACGCTGACCTCAGAGAAGCCGATTTTCGCGACACAGACTGCACGTCAGCATGTTTCGATGGGGCCGATTTGACTGGGGCCTTGCTCGACAACGCAAAACTACATGAAGCTAGTCTCCGGGAAGCAATTATGCGCGACTCCAAGTTCGATAAAACGGACTTTACGTTGGCCGACCTTCGTGAAGCTGACATGAGCGGTTCCGAGTTTTCGTTTGTCGGCTTTAACGGGGCAAATCTGACCGCCGCAAAGCTGAATCGGACAACTATGTATTTTCCTCGAATGCGAAATTCGATTCTTCGCGATTCCGATCTCACGGATGCAGCACTCGAACGGCCGGTTCTTCGAGGAGCTGACTTGCGAGGGGCAAAACTCGCAGGCACATCTGTTACTAACGCTGACACACGAAACGCGAATTACGACTATCAACATACTGCATTGCTCACAAACGTCAGTCGGGTAAAAGAATGAGACGAGTACTATCATCAAAAGTGACATTCAAATGACAGGAAATGATCGAACGCTCGACCGGCTAGTTGAACGGCTGGACCTGGTCGTACGCGAACAGGTCGGAGAATCGCTTGCCGATACGATGCAGCGAATCCGCCGTCTTGCCTTGGAGCGACGCGCCGGATTGCCGGATGCGGAATCTCGATTGGTCGATGAACTCAAGCGACTCACGCCGGTCGATCTGCGAGCGGTCATCCGCTGGCTGAGCATGTTCTTTGATCTGGCAAATGTTACTGAGGAACGGCAACGCATTGACGTTCTCCATGGTCGTGATCGCGAAGCTCAGAAGAACGGAATTCCACGAAGTGAATCCATTGCCGCAGCAGTTGTCGAGCTTCAGTTACAGGGCTTGTCGGCTTCAGAGATGCAGCGATGGCTTCATCGCTTGCAAATTGAACCGGTCTTTACGGCCCATCCATCTGAAGCAAAACGTTGTACAACTCGTCGATTATTGAGACGGATTCGACAACTGCTAAACGATTTCAGCTCGCCTGACTCCGATTTGGTCGAAGCGGATTTACTGGCCAACCTAACGATTCTCTGGCAAAGCGATCTCGTCCGTCCCGACCGCCCGCCCGTGATGAGTGAAGTGAGTCGTGGCGTCTACTTCGCATCGACGTTGTGGGACGTTGTCCCAAAGACGTATCGCGAACTTCGAGAGGCGCTGCACACGGCGTATCCAATGCACCATTTCGAGGTTCCCCAGTTTCTCTCATTCGGAACGTGGATCGGTGGGGACCGCGACGGCCATCCGTTCGTCACGGCTGAAATTACGCGAAAGACGTTTGCTCGATTGCGTCGGGCGGCTCTAGAGGGTCATTTGGTCGAGTGTCGTCGGTTGCATAATCAGATCGTCATGTCGGACCAGCAGGTTCCGTCAGCGCAGGGCTTGCGAGAGCAAATCGACAAGTGCTGCGTTCAATGGCCATGCCTCACAAATCGACTCGAACCACTTTCGAAATCGGAGACGTATCGGCGCTTCATACGGATGCTCGAATTCCGGCTGGAACGAACGCTTGAGTCGACCAAAACAGGCAATCGTTGCGACGCTTCTTATGAATCTCTTGCGGACTTTCGTAGCGACCTCGATTCGATTCGGCAAAGTATGCTGGTGAATCGTGGCCGACGGGTCGTGGAGCAGTATCTTCAGCCGTGGATCGATCGTGTCGACACGTTTGGTTTCCACTTCGCGGCACTCGACATTAGACAGAACTCTGAAGTCCATCGCCGCTGTCTGCTGGAAGTTGTCGCGTTGCAGTCCGGTGGCGAAGTAAATGATACTGAGTTCGAGCTGAGGAATTTCCTTACACAGACGACTGCGCCCAACAGATTCAGCATGGATCGGTTAAGCGATGAATCGCGCGAGGTTTTCGATACATTCATGCTTCTTGCTGATGAGTATGCAACTTGGGGTACCGAGCCCGTTGGTGGCTATATCATCAGCATGACACGCTCTTCGATTGATGTACTGACGGTGCTGTGGTTGTGGCGGACCGCCTGGGCTCAGTGTCACGATGACGAACAGAACCTGCCGCATTTACCCATCGTTCCACTCTTCGAGACCATCGACGATCTACGCAACGCGTCAGCCGTCCTTGATGAAGTCCTCAGCATCGCCCAGTATAAACACTACCTCCGCAGCACCGGACAGCCATGTCAGATCGTCATGGTCGGCTATTCCGACAGCACGAAGGACGGCGGGTATCTAACCGCGTGCTGGGAACTCCATCAGTCGCAGGAAAGAATTGCGGAAGTCGCCGAGCGCCATCACGTCGAATTAACCGTTTTCCACGGTCGCGGTGGGGCACTCGGTCGGGGCGGTGGTCCGGCTGCACGCGCGATTCGTTCACTGCCGCAGAAAGCCGTCGCTGGACGATTTCGGGTCACCGAACAGGGCGAAGTTCTCTCTGAACGTTACGACGATACGGATATCGCTCATCGACATCTTGAACAGATCATCCACGCAACGCTGTTAGTAAGTGCGGAGTCGAGTGGAAGTCCTGATCCAACTTGGATCACAGCGATGGATAGTCTGTCTGCCGAATCATTTCGTCAGTATCGCGAATTGATCGAACACCCCGGATTCTTGCACTATTTCGACTGTGCCACGCCCATTAACGAAATCGAAACACTTACAATCGGCTCCCGTCCCGCCCGTCGCAGCCAGCGAAAATCACTGAGCGATCTGCGTGCCATCCCGTGGACGTTCGCATGGACGCAATCGCGACACATGCTTCCCGCCTGGTTCGGACTCGGAACTGCTGTCAATAAATTCGTCGAAAGCACCAACCGCGACTGGTCCATTTTGCGTACAATGTATGCAAAATGGCCGATGTTCACGGCCTTGATCGATAACGCTGAGTTGGCTCTGTCCAAAGCAGACATGCAAATCGCGCGATCCTACGCCGCCCTGACACGTGACACATCAAGCGACGAAGTCTGGCAGCTCATCTCGACCGAATTCGAGAGTAGCCGTGGAACGGTTCTGCTAATCAAAGGGAACAACGAACTTCTGGCTGACATCGACTGGCTGCGGGCCTCTGTGTTGAAGAGAAATCCGTACGTCGACCCTTTAAACCTCGCTCAGATTAATCTTCTCAATTGCCTACGGTCAAACGAATTTGACGAAGAACTCGTGAACCTTGCCCGACTCTCGATCCAAGGCATCGCGGCTGGCTTAAGGACGACTGGTTAGTTTGTTGTTACATGTTCGTACAAACTCACGAACCTGATCACTGCTTTCAGCAGGTGTGTTGGGCCGATGCGAGTTTGAAAGCGACAAAATCGTATTTCGCGGCGGGAAGTAAAGAAGATAAAGTTGTAAACGAGCAATAGGCCACCTCAATGGTAGAGAGAGAATCGACGATTCGAAACCCCAAAAGTGGTAGGCAGACAACCCGTCACTGGATCGGGCAGCTGAGCTTGTCGACGTGGACGCTTATTGGATTAATCGCCGGCGTCGGCACCGGGATTTTTCTTGGAGAATACTGTTCGATTCTATCGATTCTGGGAGACGCTTTTGTGGCTTTGCTGCAAATGACAATTCTGCCTTACATCATAGTTTCGTTGATTTCCAATCTCGGGAGATTGTCTTGGCAACAGAGCCGACGACTCGCGAAATTCGGTGGCGCGGTCTTGCTGATTCTCTGGGTCATCGCTCTAGCAACAGTGTTCTGGTTAGCGCAAATCTTTCCCGACTGGCATGCCGGTTCGTTCTACAGTACGTCCGTAGTTGATTCCTCTGACGAAATCGATATCGTTTCCTTGTTTATCCCGTCCAATATATTTCAGTCGCTGACAAATAATCACATTCCAGCAGTTGTCTTCCTCTGTATTTGTGTTGGGCTAGGACTCTCCACGACCAACGAACGGGACCGAGTGGTTTCTCTGCTCGATGTGCTGGCGAACGTGCTGATTCGGATCAGCAAATCCATCGCCAACCTCACTCCACTAGGCGTTTTCGCCATTTCGGCGAGCACAGCGGGCACGATTCAGTTCGGTGATTTGGGGCGACTTCAGGCGTATGTCATTTGTCACACGACTGGCGCAATTTTCCTCGGATTGGTCGTTGTGCCAGGACTGGTGGCAGTTCTCACACCATTCGCTTATCGCGATGTAGTTTCTGTTGCTCGGAATGGGATGCTAACCGCCTTTGCAACGGGAAAATTGATCATTGTGCTGCCGTTACTAATTGAAGAAACCGAACGATTGTTTGAGCAATACGAATTGAGCGGCGATCCCGAAGTTGTTCCCGCAGTCGATGTCCTATATCCGGTTGCCTACCCGTTTCCTCACATTGGAAAACTACTGGGAATCCTATTTGTGCCGTTTGTGGCTTGGTTTCTGGGAAGTAGATTGCCATTAATAGATTATCCGGTACTGTTGTCTTCTGGACTCTTTAGCTATTTCGGCGGGCCGAATCTGGCGATGCCTTTCCTGTTGAACACGATGCATTTACCCCGCGATATGTTTCAACTTTTCTTGATGGTGGGCGTGTATGAGGGAAGGGTGAGCGATGCAGTCGGCGCGATGCACTTGGTAGGTTTTAGCTTGCTTTCCGCCACCGCGTTCTTAGGCCGATTACAATTCGTGCTCTCAACATTTTTGAAATACGTCACCATCGTATTGCTTCTTGGAGTTGTACTGAGCATAGTACTTTCGGCTTCTCTTCAAGCAATGATCGATCCGCTCGACAACCGCCAAGAAATCATTGCAGGGATGCAATTGTTAGATAATCCAACTCAAGCAACAATTAGCAGGTCGCCTGAACCCAATCCAGTTTCCCGTATTGACGGGGAGAGTTTGATAGATCGAATCCGACGTCGGGGCGTAATTCGAATCGGCTACAACGAGGACAAACGGCCGTTTGCATTCTTCAATATCAGAGACGAACTAGTTGGTTTTGATGTAGATATGGCGCACGCACTTGCTCACGATTTGCACGTCTCGATTGAGTTCGTTCCGTTTGATAGAAAAACTCTCGCGCAACAACTCCGAGATGACCACTTCGACATCGTTATGTCCGGGCTGGTTGGAACGCTCGAACGTTCAGAAACCATGCAACACACTGAACCGTATATGGATCTCAACCTCGGCTTGGTCGTGCCAGATCATATGGCAAGTCACTATAGGACATTAAAATCATTGCGGCGAATTAAGGGGTTGCGAATCGGTTTCGTTGATCTTAGCCGAGGCTTTGTCGCGCGACTAAGGGAGGCACTCCCCGACGCAGAACTCGTCGAATTGAGTACCAATCAAGAGTACTTCGGAAGCGCCCATGACGAACTGGATGCCCTGCTCATCAGCGCTGAGAACGGTTTTGCCTATACCCTACTCAACCCCAACTATGAAGTCGTCATACCCACCGATTTGCGAGTTAAACTGCCATTGTTTTACGCCATTTCCGCATGGGACGCGGGAATGAAGGATCTGCTCGAACACTGGGTATCACTGCGACGCAAAGATGGAACGGTCAAGAAGTATTACGACCACTGGATTCTCGGTAAGACCACTGGCGTCACGGATCCGCGGTGGTGCGTGATTCGCGACGTGTTGCATTGGGTGCACTAACGCTGCAAACGCGTTAAGAAGTCGGCAAACACTCCAAGTCGTAACTCGTAGCTCCGAAGGGACACAGGTGAGGCCTTGCATTGTTTTGTCTCCCAGTGCTTTGGCCTATGTCATCTTGTGTTGGCGGGCGGCTTTGATTTTGTGCTTACTCATCTTGCTGTAGAATGTCGTCGGTTTGACTTTTAACGCTGCTGCCGCTCCGTCTACTCCGTAGACTTTCCCGTGGCATCGCTTCAGTGCATCAAGAATCGCTTGACGTTCGACCTCAGCTAGGGATCGGTGAAGGTCGTTGCTCTGGCGCAAACCGGTTGTGGTACGATCACCTTGTTCGGAGTCGCCCGATAGCCATGATGCGTCAATCCCGAGCGTGTCTCCCTGGCTGACGATCATGGATCGCTCGATGACGTTTTCGAGTTCGCGGACGTTACCAGGCCAATCGTATTGCATCAGCGCATCCATCGCCCGCCGATCGACGCGTGTGATCGTCTTGTTCATGCGGGTCGAGAAACGGGCGATGAAATGATTCAACAACACAGGAATGTTCTCGCGGCGTTCCCGCAGTGGCGGTACTTTAATCGGAAAAACGTGCAGCCGGTAAAACAAATCGTCGCGAAAATGTCCCGCTTCCACGTAACTCTTCAAATCTCGGTTCGTGGCGGCAATGATTCGCGTGTCCACTTCAATCGGTTCGCTACCTCCGACACGGTCAATCAAGCGTTCTTGCAGGACACGTAACAACATCACTTGCGTTTCGGCCGGGACTTCAGAGATTTCGTCAAGGAAGATGCTGCCGTGATGCGACAGTTCGAACCGACACCGCCTGGCAAACAGCGTCGCATCTGTTGGTCTCCGAAGCGGGTTAGCCGCATTTCTCTACCGACGTCGGTGCCAACAAACCGAAGAACCAAGCTGCCGAGGTAGGGCAGAACGAGACCGCGAACAGCGTTCCGAGTGCCAACTGAAGAGTAAGAGTGTGTACCTCAGGTTAATCAGGTTAATCGGATGAACTGTGATGTCGGCTGCTCTTGATGTTATGCTTGCGCATCTTGCCGTACAGGGTTGTTGGCTTCACGTTGAGGGCAGCAGCAGCGCCGTCGGGGCCGTAAACTTTGCCGCCCGATCGGGCCAGGACGTCGAGAATGACACGCCGCTCGTGGTCGGCCAGTGACTCCTGCTTGCCATCGAATGGCTGCTTGGCGTTTCGCTCAGAGTCGCCGGAAAGCCACGATCCCTCGACCTTTAGCGTATCCCCCTGGCTGATAATCATGGAACGCTCCGTAATGTTTTCGAGTTCGCGGACGTTGCCG
>JBLHLE010000285.1:0-7774 GCA_047620805.1 Pirellulaceae bacterium | reverse complement strand
TTCGTTCGTCATGGAGCGGCGCAAAGATCCCGGACGCGCTGCAGGCCGCTTGGAGCATTCGCCCGGCTCAGCCGCAGGCCGGATTGATCGGCCAAGAGTGGACGAATCAATGGCACGGTCAGGGACCTGTGACCGGCGTCAGTGTTGCGGAAGGCGTCGCTGTGTTGGCGCTGACCGATCGGCAGGAAGTACTGGCCATCGACCCGGCGACGGGTAAAGATCGTTGGCGGGCCGTCGTGGAAGGCCGCATTGATTCACAGCCGACGATTACCCAGGGAGCCGTCTATGTCGGCACGCGGGGCGGATTGCTGTATGCCTTCAACCGCGACACGGGTGAGCGCATCTGGACCTTCCGAGCCGCACCGCGTCGCGAGCAGATTGTCGTCGATGGACAGCTCGAATCGCCGTGGCCGCTGTTCGGAACCGTCGCGGTCGATGACGAAGGCGTCTGGGCGGTCGCGGGTCGGCACAACGACTGCGACGGCGGCCTATGGTGGTGGCGGCTCGACGCGGCAACGGGCAAAACTCTCGCCAGCGGTCGTCTGGGCCGCGACGAACTTCGCAGCAATACGGGGAACACCGGGCCGATCAGTCTCGATCCCGAATGGCCGACCGGAGCGAACTGTCCCCCGGTGACCGACGGCAAGTTCTTCCTGATGCCGCGCATTCATTGCCTTCGCCAAGACGGCCGGTTGGTGCCAACCAACATCGCGAAGCAATCGGAGCGCATCGACGAACATCAGTTTTGGGCGAACGCCTATTCCGTCGGCATCCTGGTCCCCGGCAATCAGGGCCTGCTGAATCGCATCGAGTCACTCAACGGATACAAGATGAGCGCCTTCGGCCACGTGCAAGCGCGGCTGTTTGCTTATCGCGGCAATCAGTTTGTCTGCGTCGGAGGAACGGACGGTTACATGCAGCATCGCGGCGGCAATCGCGGTTCCTGGGTGAGGGCCTTCCAGCGTCAGGCTGTTCTGGGACAGACCACAGTCCCCAACAAGAACAACCCCGCTCAACCGATCAAACGCACGTTCGGCTCGAAGATGAAATGGGACAACCCGATGCCGCTCACGCGCGGCAACGGCACAGAAGCGCTGGCGGTTGCAGGCGACAAAGTACTGGTCGGCTTTTCCGTCACGCACAGCGACCGCTCGAAAGAAAGAGAACGTCTCCCGTTCCGCTTGGCGGTCCTCGGCATGGCCGATGGACAGCAGCAACAAGAACTCGCGCTCCCCGCCAAACCGATCCTCGGCGGAATCAGCGCGGTGGCCAGTCGAGTTTACGTCACGACAGCCGACGGAACAGTCACCTGTTTTGCTACAGCCAGCAAGTAACCACGCGCGGCGGAGTGTGTGCTTGTCGAAAAACGCAACCGGAAACCCACAACATGTTGTACCGAATCATTCTAACAATGTTGGCCTTTTCGCTTTGCTGCGGGACATCGGTCACTCACGCGCAGCCAGCGAGCCAAAGCTGGCCGCATCTCACACCTGCAGGATTCGGGTTACAGGTGATTGGTTCTGGTCAGCCCGAGCACGCACCTTGGAATTACAAGCCGCAAGTCGTAGCGGGAGCTACTTCGCAGCTGCAGGTCCGATTCCTGCCCGCAAGCCGCGCGGGCGAACGTATCGACGTTTGGGTTCCGCAGGACGACAAATCCGAATCGCCGCTGCCTTGTATCGTGATCTTCTACGGTGGTGGCTGGAGCGGAAAGGTGGCGGGCGGCTTGCAGAAGGATATCGCCGAATTGGTGGCACGCGGTTATGTTGTGGCGCTGCCCGACTATTTGCTTTACGCTAATGAACCGGTGCCAATGGCGATCTGGGATGGAGCGCATGCAATTCGTTGGCTCCGAGAGCACGCCAAAACGTATCGCATTGATCCCGCGCGAATCGGTGTGTGGGGATTCTCGGCGGGTGGCTGGCTCGTGCAGTACCTGGCTCCATCCGATGCGTCAACAACATTTCCCGTATTGGTGAAAGATGGTCGGCAAAAACCCGACAATTTTCTCGTACCGATGAACGAGTCGGTAGCAACCGTCGCGATGGCGGATCAACCGTTGCGAGTCCAAGCCATCGCGAGCGACTGGGGCTGCGAACGCTTGGCTGAAAAGTCTATGCATGTCGCCAATGCTCACTGGTTCGGTCCCGACGATCCACCCCTGCTGACCTGTCATAACGTGGCCGACCAAACACCGCCGGGACCGTTAGCATATCGAACTGCGGGAGCTATCGCCGAGATCTGTTACCTCGACGTCAAGAACACACACGTCCCGAATCGAGCCACGCCTGCGAAGAGCAAGTCGGGCGAAGCGACAACATGGCACGGTCGCGTGTTTGAATTCTTCGACGAATATGTCAAGCATCCTCGCCGTGCGACCTCACCAGAAGCTGTTCCCGCCGGTGGTCCCATCATCGGGCCCGTCACGGTTGCGCTCCGCTGCGTCCACGCGACTGCGATAATTTATTTTACACTTGATGGCAGCGAGCCGTCGGTAAACTCTATTCGCTATACGCAACCATTGACAATGCAACCATTGACAATGCAACCATTGACAATGCAACCATTGACAATGCAACCCGGGGAAACGCTCCGGGCGATCGCCGTCGTGCCTGGATTGCAGGCAAGTCCGATCGCGAGTTTTTCGTTCGAGAAAGCGAGACGCCCGGCACCAGTCATTGTTACCAGGCAGTCGCATTTTGTTGCCAAGGTGGGTCAGCCGTTTCAAGCGGATTTCGCGGCCGACGGCGATGGGGTTACCTGGCATGTGTGCGGCCGGCGCGGCAACGTCATAGATCGTAACGTGAATCCGTCCAAGCTCATTCCTTGGCTGGAAATCGACTCGCAAACCGGGCGACTCTCGGGAACTCCTTCGGCTCCTGGTACCGCCGTTGTTTTAATCGTCGCGACAATTCGCGATGAGACTCATGAGCGGAGCGATGCTCGCCAGATCGTCGTCAGCGTGAGCAATGACGTAAAGACAGTGACGGCGGAGAAGTTGTAAACATTTTGGACTTCGACTGATCGGAAATGAAAGGAAGCTACAAATGAAACAGATTATCGTCATTTATCGACTGCGCGGCGTGGACCATCGCCACGAATTGCACGACTCCCTCGACCGACCCCATGCGGTCGTGCCTAAGGCCCGCGTCGTGAAGGAATTGATTGCATGAGATTCGTGATTAACTGGACAGTTCTCGTATGTTTCGTGGTTGTTTTTTTCAGCTTGCGTTGATTTGTCCGTCCGCCAATGCCCAGCAATTTGAAAATGAGATACAACCGCTGCTAGCCAAATACTGTTTCGATTGCCATGGTGCCAAAAACCAGGAAGGTGATCTTCGACTTGATCGTTTGCCGTCCGACTTGATCGTTTGCCGTCCGACTGGTCCAACTTGGAGGCGGTTAGCCACTGGGTCGAGGTTCGCGATCAACTCAACCTGGGCGAAATGCCGCCGGAAAAGGCAGAAAGGAAACCGACTGCCGAGGAACTCGCCAAGCTAGTGGATTGGGTTAGCGATGGCGTTCAAAAGACGCTCCACAACCGTTCGGCCGAAACTCAGATCGTCATTCGCCGACTGACGAAGCAGCAATGCGGAAACACGCTGCGAGACCTATTCGGCATCGCGCTGAAGGATTTGGAACAGGATCTTCCCGCGGCAGGTTATCCGCTGACGTGGAATTAGCTGACGTGGAATTAGCTGATAATCGGCGATCCAATACTTGAGGTGTTTTGCCGTGCTCGTATCGGTATAATCCACGATGCAAGGTTCCGTTTGGACAGATCGCACAAAGCGAGGAGTGGCGAGAATGCTCACGATTTCCGATTCCGTATCGCGTAGCCGACGGCTTGGACGGCGAGGATTTCTTCAGGCAGGTGCGCTTGCGGTCGGCGGGCTCACCTTGCCCAATCTGCTGCAACTCCGAGCGGAGGGCGCTAACCGTTCCAGGCCGCAAAAGTCGGTGATTATGGTCTACCTGCACGGTGGGCCGCCGCAAATGGACATGTTCGACATGAAGCCCAATGCGCCGGTGGAGATTCGCGGGGAGTTCGACCCGATTCGCACGAATGTGCCCGGGCTGGAAATCTGCGAGCTGATGCCGAAGCTAGCGACGATCGCCGATAAGTATGCGGTGATACGCAACATGACCTTCAAGGAATACGTTCTCGGCCACAACCCACCACTGGTTTACACGGGATACTTCACCAGCACCGAAAAACCGAGCCACCGCCCGACGTTCGGGTCGGTCTTCAGTCACTTTCGCGGCCAGAGCATTCATGGCTTGCCTCCCTACGTTGCGTTTGACGGCATGGATACAAAGCCAGTCCGCGGCACGCAATTCCTCGGTGTCTCGCACAATCCGTTCGTGCCCGGCGCGCGAACCTCCGGGCTGTTGCCGTTGAAAGATGTGACGCCGGAGCGGTACGACGATCGACGTAATTTGCTAACGTCTCTCGACAAAATGCGGCGCGATGTCGACGATGCCCGTGGCAACATCAAGGCAGTCGACGATTTTTCAGCGCAAGCCCTGGACATGATCACCACATCCAAGGCCCACGACGCTTTCGATATCAATCGAGAACCAGACGCGGTGCGAGCCCTGTATGGAGAGGCGGGTACACAGTTCTTGCAAGCTCGGCGGCTCGTGGAGGCGGGCGTACCGGTCGTGACACTCACGGCCAACAAAGAGCCGCATACCTGGGATAAGGCTGGGCCGTGGGACACGCATGGCAAAAACTTTATAACGCTGCGGAAGCTCCTGCCGGAACTTGACCAAAGCCTGTTCGCCCTCCTCACCGACCTCTCGCAGCGCGGCTTGGATCAGGACGTGGCCGTGGTGGTCCTGGGCGAGATGGGCCGGACACCCAAGATCAATAATAATGCCGGAGGCCGCGACCCATCTGATCGTCACCGGCGACAAGGTCGTACTCAAGGTTATCGGCGAAACGACCGTGGAAACCAAACTTCCGCTGGACGCGAAATCCGGCCGCACGCTGTCGGCAGGAACATTTGCGATTCAAAGTCACGATCCGGGGAGCATCGTCTATTTCCGCAATTTGCGGGTGAAACCGCTGGAGTGAACGAGGCGGCTCGATCGAGTCCAGGAAAATCTGGCAGATTCATCCTGAAGCGGGGATTAGCAGTTAGGGAATGTTCGAAAATTGAGTGGAATACTACAAAATGACCGCCAATAAGTTGACCTATGGGTTAATTCTGTTTCTCGCTCTGTTTCTCGCATTGTTTCTCGCATTGTCGAATGCAGCAACGAGTTACGCTCAGGACCGGACGGCCCTGGTCGTCGCCAACTTTGACTACGGCGAACATCAGCTTTCGCACGTGAAAGCGGATGCGGCTGCGGTTGGTGAGGCGCTGCGGCGGGAAGGTTTTCGCGTCACGGTGATTGAAAACGTCCCCGTCAAGGAACTGAAAAACACCGTCGGGCAATTTACCCGTAGCGCGGTCACGCGGGGCGTGGCAGTGCTCTATTTTGCTGGATTGGCGGGCCAATATCAGACTTACAACTCCAAGGGCGCGTGGTGGAATCACCTGCAAGGAGCTGGAAAGCCGGGTGACCCTCGCAGCCCCGATCGGGAATCGCTGGCCTTGGCAGACATTGTCAAGCTGTTTGCCGACGAATCGGCCGCCAGCACGAATTGCATCGTGCTCGACACGGCTTGGCCAAACCCGTTTCTGGCCGAGCGCGAGAATCATCCCACCGGCCTGGCTGCGGTCGAGGCAGCGGAACTGCCGGATGACATGGTTATGCTGCAGGCGGCGCAGCCCGGTAGCACCGTGGGCGAGTTGAACGAGCGGTCAAGACTTGCGGCCGCGATTGCGAAACATCTGTCGCGGGGCCGCGAGTCGGTCGGCAAGATGTTGGAAACCGTCAGCAAAGACGTTGAGCAGCAAAACGGCGGTAAGCAGAAGCCGTGGTTCATTGCGGGAAGACAGCGGATGGCTTCTGTATCGTGGCCACCGTATGGAAGCAGATCGTTTCTTGATTCGGCAGAGCCGCATGACGGTTCACGTCCCGGTCAGGAGTGGATTAACGGCAACGGCATGGTCTTCTGTTGGTGTCCGCCCGGCAAGTTCACGATGGGAACTGATAATGCCAACCGTCCAGAATTCGATGACGCGAAGCAAGTCGAGGTGACGTTGCCAAAGGGCTTCTGGATGGGTAAATACGAAGTCACACTGCAGGAAGGCAAGCGCGCAGGCTGGACGCCCTACCGCAGATTGACCGACCACAAGAGCGCACCGATGCATAATCTGCAACAAGGGCAGACCGACAAAGTCATCAGCCGGCTGAACGACGCCGAGCGAAAGGCCGGTCGCTTGCCTGCTGGCTGGGAATACGCCCTGCCGACGGAAGCCGAATGGGAATACGCCTGCCGGGCGGGGGCAACAACGAAATACTCGTATGGCAACGACGCGGGCCAGCTCTATCGCTTCGCCAACTACGCCGACAAGAGCCTGCTCGTCGACGATGGGGCGATGCAGTTTGCCGACGCCCGCTTCGACGACGCCGTGGGCAAAGCGCTGGCGCCAGTCGGCAGCTACGAGCCAAACGCCTGGGGGCTGCACGACATGCACGGCAACGTCGCCGAATGGTGCGCTGACCGGTATTTGTCGGAACTGCTGGGCGGCGTCAATCCGCTGGTGGATGGAAAGAACAAACAGGCGACCGGCGACGGTGTGATCCGCGGCGGATCCTGGTGCAGCACGCCCGTGTACTGTGAAGCTGGGTTTCGCAACGCAGGCGTCGGCAACAAGGAACGTGATTTTATCGGGTTCCGCATTGTGCTGAGGAAGAAATAAAGTAGGGACGGTTTAACTTTGGATGCAAGCATGAAATTCGCAACTTGCCTGGCAAGCTTCCTATCGGCAAGCTTCCTTTCACTCGTTTGTGTGTCGTCCAGCTTTGCCGCGCCGGCGGAATTGAAGTTCGCCACGTTCGAGGAAAGCCAGGCCGAATACGACCGCTCGGTCAAGCCGCTGCTGGCGAAACATTGCGCGCAGTGCCACGGGCCGGATCTGGCGGAGAAAGAACTCGAGCTGCAAGAGTTGCCGCCGGATATGAAAGCCACGACCAGTGCGGCTCGGTGGGCGGTCGTGCTGGCGCAACTATCGCTGCAAAAAATGCCGCCGCAGGACGAGGTGCAGCCGACCGCCGACGCCAGGGCAGCCATGATCACTTGGATCAAGGCTGAGTTGAAGCGATCTGGCAAACATGTCGCCATGCGGGAGGACTATTTCAACGGCAACATCATTGAACACGCCCTGTTGTTCGGCGGAAAGCCCGCGAGCTCGCTCGACGCACCCACGCGTGTTCGCCGGCTCAGCCCGGAGATTTACGCGGCGCTCACCAGCGACGTGGGACGCGGAGCGAACGTCGGCCAACCATTTTCGCCGCAAGGTGGCACGACCTTCAAAGATATGGGCGCCCCGAAGCTCGACGAACCGACCACCAGCCAGTTGATCGGTAACGCCTTATTGATCGTCGACAAGCTGACATGGCACAAAATGGAAGGCGGAGTCGCAAAGTCAGAGCGCGGCGCGCCCAATCAACTCGTGCGGTTGTTCGATGAAAAAGACCCCGCCAAAGACGCTGACTTCGAGACCGCCATCACCTATCTGTTCGACTATATCCTCCGCCGGCAGCCGACCGCGGATGAACTCCAGAGCTTCACGGCCCTGATGACCCAAAACATCGTGGACTCCGGGCGCAAGACGGGGGTCAAGTTTACGCTGGCCGCCGTATTGCTGCTTCCCGA
>JBLHLE010000284.1:0-7785 GCA_047620805.1 Pirellulaceae bacterium | reverse complement strand
GAGTTTGAGAGTGGCGTTATCAAGACAGACTTTAATTTGTTTGATTTCGCTGCGTCTGATTTCTGAGCTTCTGACTTCTCACTCTCCTTCACAGGGGCGTCGGAACCGTCGAACGTGATAAAGTTGACAGCGACAACACTCGACTCGTCGTCATCGACGAGCTCTTGGTGCACCGCTAGTACGTCATGTGTTCCGGCCTGCTGGCGTTCGTTGAACGGGGCCACTTGGACTGACGGGTTCAGATTACTAAAAGCGTCGAGGGCGCCAACGTCCAAAACGCATGGTGCGCGGGATATTTGGGGCCGAGGAAGTGGCTGGTAAGTCCACTTCGCGATTAGCATCAGACTGCCGGCGATCGCGCAGCAAATGATGGAAGCTCGAGTCATCGGTGTACTCACAAATGGTGGGGGCACAAAGGGGGACCGATTGCATTCGAAACGCAACTATTGCTGCTCGTCAATAACAGGCAGTTGGGGTTGGCGGGATCGAGGCGGTGAGGAGTGAGGTTGCGGGAGTGAGGTTGCGGGAGTGAGGTTGCGGGAGTGAGGTTGCGGGAGTGGGGGTTGCGGGAGTGGGGGTTGGGGCGTGCGGACGGACCACACGGTAAGTATCGGTCGTGCACGGATTTGGATGTGATCGTTTCTTACAGATTCTGCCGCGCGTCCGACGTCGGGTGAAGCAGGCGAAGCAACGTAAGCTTTGCGGCGTCCCGAAGGGCCGTTGAGCAGAAAGCAAAATCACGGTCAAGCAGGTGGCTTAGCGAAACCAGCCGAACAATTTCGAGGTCGGGGAGCTGTTAGCCACTGTAGGCGTTCCCCCTGCGACAAACTCTCTCCAAGCGACTGTGCTGTCGCCAAAATCCTTGCCAGTGCACTGCTTGAGAGATTGCATCGCTCGATATTGCAACGCAGGGTCATCCTCATGCAAAAGAGTTCCCAAGGCATCAATGGCGACCTTGTCGTTAAAGTTCGCCATCTCCCGCGCCGCGGCCAACTTCACGTCGTGGTTATTGTCGCCGCCGATCACCTGAGCTAGTTTGACTGCAGCTTGTGCGCCCCCAATTTGAGTAGCAGACCGACAGGCCGCAATTCGCACATTCGATTCTTTATCGGTGAAAGCATTGCCCAAGACCCCAACATCCCCCGAACCATTGCCGAGCACTGCCAGCGTCTTTACCGCCTCTTCACGAATCAGCGGATCCACGTCGTCGCGATAGATTTGCTGCACTTGACCAATCATATGAGCCCTGTCGGATGGGCTAAAACCACTAGCCCGGCCGCGAATTGACTCAAATTCCTCCAATCGCTGATAAAAGGTCGGCCCCATCCGCTCATCTTCCCGCCACTCCGCGACAAGAATTGGGTTGAGGTGATTTAGTTGGTGACAACCAAATTGCAACATGATCAGGATGGCTAGTGCTGAACAACAACACGCTTTTTTCAACATGGGAATTCCGTCTCTTCGTGTTTCTCGCGCAGTTTGAAGTGTACGAGTCATTGATTAGGTGAGCAGATTTCTAGCGAAATTGCGGCGGAAGAGTATCAAAACCGACCTGACGAGGCTACCCCGGATTCGATTGCAGCACCGATTTAAAACTTCTATCCACAGTATCTTCGTGATGCGTCACTAGATGGTTCAATTTTAATCAAACAATAATCTCTAACAAACGGGCGGTCTCAAAATTTCACGTCCTACGTGACTTGAATCGTAAGTTCCGGTATTATTTTGAGTTAACAAGACTGGACGCGTTGACTTACCAGCTTTCGAACGGTTGAACTTCAATTCTTCCACTCCGACGATGCAATGCTTGCAGCCGTTAATCGAATAAAAGTACTATTCAAAATTTTTTTCCAGCTTTGATTTTACATCGGTCCTTCGCCGAAGAAGAATCGGTACAAACTTGCCGTCCCATCAGGAGAGTTGAGTACTATGGACCCCAGTCGTCACTCCGACAATCGCGGAACCATTGAGAGCATCCTGCGTAAGATTCCTGGCTTCAAGGGTTACTTGGAGAAAGAATATCGCCGCGAAAGCGATCAGCTAGCACGCAACTACATCGCCGACAAACTTCAATCGAGCAAATCTGATCTCGACAAAATCATGAGACAGGAGCTCAACAACGGTCAACTCAATGCCCTCCCGGAGGGCGAGCGACTGAAAGCCAAAATTGATAAGGTCAGCGCCCGGATCAAAGGTGACGTGCAAGGTTACAGCGGCTTCTTCGACTTTGTCAAAGTGGACGAGAGCTTGCTGGACGATGTCTACGAGCAGGACATTGCATTGGCTGGCGAAGCAGAGAGTTTTGTTGGCGCAATGAACTTGATGATCACCAAGGGCGGATCGGCAACTCAAGTATTCTCCGAAATGATCGATGCGATCGACGCGCTCGAAAAAAAATACAACAAGCGCGGCGAAATACTCGAGGGAATCGACGGCAAATAAGAAAATCCAGGTCCCTGAAAAGGGCCTCAGACATTTCACATGCGCGGCGGAATTCGCACCGACTTGCGATTCGTCCAATCGAATTCATCAACAACATTGAATTGAAAGGTCAACGATGGCTTGGAATCTAGGAATAGAAGTAATTCAATATAACGACGAATCCAATCGTTCAATCGTTCAACGAGTGCCAGCTAGTGGCACGACAGATATAAAATTCGGTGCACAGCTCATTGTCCAGCAAAACCAGGAAGCAGTATTCTTCCGCGACGGCAAGGCGATGGACAAATTCGGCCCCGGTCGATATACCCTCACGACTCAGAACATTCCGTTCATTACCAAGATCCTCACGATTCCGTGGGAGAAGTCCCCCTTCCAAGCATCTGTTTACTTCATCGGCAAACAGGTATTTCTCGATCAAAAGTGGGGCACTCGCCAGCCTCTGCCGATCCGCGATCCAGACTTCGGCATGGTGCGCTTGCGAAGCTTTGGAAAATTTTCGTTCCGAGTCACGGATCCGTCGCTGCTGATTAATACTCTGATTGGGACGCAAGGCAAATACACGACCGAAGAAGTTGCGCAATTCCTGAAAGACAGAATCGTTTCGCGATTGAAGGACATGTTGGCCACGTCCAATATGGGGCTGTTCGATATGCAGTCCAAATCTGACGAGCTAGAAGCGGCAACCAAAGTGAAAGTGGCGGATGACTTTGCCAAGTACGGACTCGAACTGGTCGACTTCATCATCAATGCGATGACTCCACCGGAAGAAGTACAAAAGGCGATGGACGCCAGAAGTAGCATGGGAGCCGTTGGAAACCTGCGCGACTTTATGACCTTCCAAGCAGCAAACAGTATGGCCAAAATGGCGGAGAACTCCGGCCAGGGCGGAACGGGCGGAAACGCAATGAACATGGGTATGGGAGCCGGATTCGGCTTCATGATGCCTCAAATGATTCAACAAGCCATGCACGGGCAACACCCGCCAGCGCAAGGTCAGCCAATGCAAGGTCAGCCAATGCAAGGTCAGCCAATGCAACAGCCGAGTCAGGCAACACCTGCTGGCGGCGGACTAAGTTTCGCCGACCTCTCCCCAAATCCCACTACAACTGCGGCGGCCAGCGATCCGAAAACACTACTCAAGAGCGTCGCCGATGGAGCAGGGTGGTCAATCCGCGAAGATGGTGAGCTCTGGCACGTCACGGTTGCCATCGGTCCGATGCGGAAACAAGTCGTCTCCGTTAACTTCGCGGCCAAAGACGACGAAGGACACACGATGCTTTCGTACACCTCCATCTGTGGTCAGGCCAGTCCAAATAACGCCATGGTCCTACTCAAGTACAACATGCAGATGGTCCACGGCGCATTCGCAGTGCAATCGACCGCTGCCGGCGACATGGTTGTCGTACAAGCCAATCAACTTGCCGATACGGCAGACCCGCTCGAAATCTCTCGGACAATTTCGGCTGTCGCCTGGCAAGCGGACAAGGTTGAAGAGAAGCTAACTGGCGGTGATGAGTACTAGCGAGAAAAAAATCAAATGCCAAGATTTAAACAACGAGCAAATCAAAATACGAAATGACTCGCCGCTTCGTTGTCTCACATTTTTTTGTGATTTGATTTGTCATTTGCCGATTTGCTTTCTGTAAATTGCCATTTACTCCCGTAGCGCTTTAATGTCGCGCTGCATGATTCGCTCGACGACCAGTAACAGCAGAAAGCCGATCAGTCCGGCAGTACTCATGACGCCTAGTGCCAAGCGGTTTTCGCTACCTAGGCCGACGAGTATCGCGATGGCCAACATGGGCACGATCGCTGCCACGCCGAGGAACACTGAATTCCAACGCGATGCGGAATCGAGCAGGCCTTGCTCTTCTCTCGTCACGTCGTCGAACTGCAAGAATGCGGGGTAGTACAACTCGATAGCAAAGAACATCGTAAGTAGATAGGGGTACGCGGCGGCGATGATCCCGCACAAGGCCAGTGAGGCGAAGAAGTGAATCGATGCGTTGGCAGGCACTTCCCCCATCGAGTAGCGGAGACTTAGCGGATAGGCAATTCCCGCAACCAACCAAAGTGTCAGCGAAACTCCTGCGGCCAACCTCGCCATTTGCAAAGATCTCTTTCGCACCGCCAGCGAATCCTCTGAATCGAGAGCTTCAACTTTGATAAATTCATCCTCGGCAGCAGCCCCCTGAAGTTTTCTCATTCGTTGCCAGATTGGTCGGAACATAACGCCCAAGATGATGATGCCCAGTGGGAATGCGATCGAATTGATTGTCGACTGAATCCGCCAGAACGCTTCCTGAGCACCTTGTAACTTGCTCACAATCTCCTGCTGGTTGTAGACCAGGTTAAATACTGCTGCCAGCGCATTGGGCACCAAAACGCCCAAGAAGAACATTAGAAATGGGAAGTGCCGCAAACGACCTCGCCAACTTTTTGCCGCCGGAGAAATGAGCGCCAGGGCCTCAGGTTTGAGCGCCAATTCCAGCTGCCAGGCGAACTGCCGCCCGCTGGCAAAGCGGAGATTGGGATCGGGATTAAGGGCAGTTAACAGGGTTTGCTTCAATTGCTCAGCCCGCGGACCGTTGAAGACGGCATTCGGATCCTGTACCGACATCTGCCGGCGTCGATCCACCATTGCTCCCAACGTCGTTGCCCAACCCGCCTCTCCAATCGAGTCGTCAAACGGCCGTTGAGCGTAAAGGAATTCCCATAAAACCACTGCGAGAGAATATAAGTCGCTACGGCTATCGAGCGAATCGGGTTGTCGAGGATGTTGGGCATCGCAAGCCTCCAATTGCTCGGGTGACATGTAGGCTAAACTCCCACCAAAATATGCAGCTGGAGCAGAGCCTTCCAGCTTGGCGTTGAAACTCGTATTGAAATCGGCAAGCTTTGGGGAGGCATCGGCGGCGATGAGAATATTGGCGGGCTTCACATCGCGATGTAAGACGCCACGCTGGCTTGCATAATCGAGTGCATCGGCGAGTCGCGATCCCAGTTGGCAAACGACGGAAACCCAGTCCGCGTCGGCCAAGCTTTTCCGCAAGCCGCTCTCGGCCGGTGGCTCTTCACCCCGTTTAATCAAGGCGTTATCTACCGCTGCCAAATAGTCCTGGCCGGTCCGGACGGAAACCTCCTTACCGTGAACTCGCCGCATGGCATCGAGCAAAGTACCTCCCGCCAAATACTGCATGTATAGCAAACGCAGATTTCTGTCCGAGAGTTGTCGTTGGTCAAACACACGAACAATATTTGGATGATCTAACTGCGCTAAAGTCTGAGGTTCGTTGCCATGATCGGCGGACACCTTGAGGGCCACCAACCGTTGCATCGACCGTTGTCGAGCCAGAAAGACGCGTCCAAACGCTCCTTCGCCAAGGACGGCCAGCAGATCGAAATCATCTAACGTCTGGTCGACGTCGATTTCAGCGTAGGCCTTTTGCGGTTGAACACAAAACGTCGTCTCTCCATCGTCCGCTTCCAGCAACCGCCTCAGCCGCTTCTCGTGTTCAGGAAACCGCTGAACGTATTGCTCCACCGAAACGTCGTGCCCCAACTGTTTTCGAATGCGAAACTCTTCGTATACCAATTCACACGGAAACGGTCCGTCGAAAGTATCCCGATATTCATCAAAATACTCTTCGAGTGTTCGGGAGACATTGCGTTGCCAGCGTTGAGTCAAATCGATCTTAATCAATTCGTTTAGCACTAGCTGTCGCAGCAATAGTGGTTCTGCAGGAAGGAGCGAGGTCAGAGAAGGGATCGTCTCCCCACCGTCCCAACTACTGGAGAAAGTCTCGACTCGGTCCGCGATTTCGCTCCAAACTTGTAGAGTGTCGTCGAGATTCACAGGACCACCCCGCCCGAAACATGGCAACGAGAACTCGTCGAGTTCTCAGTAAGGGAAATGAAAGGTTGGTTTACTTTGGCCGCAAGGCATCTTGACCCAGCTGATACAACTCTTCAGCTTCCGCTTCGTCGACACATAGCCGTTTGATCGAAAGTGCTTTGCCGGTATTCTTATCAACCTCGACAATCGTACCGTTCAGCTTTACATCATCGGTGGCGACTTGGAAGAATGTTGGCCGAAAGGTGGTAGCGGTTTCCATCACCCGCTCTATCTTTCGCCCGAGAATACTTAAATGAGGTCCCGTCATTCCGGCGTCGCACTGGAAAGCGGTACCGGCGGGAAAGATTTGTTCGTCGGCGGTAGCGACGTGAGTGTGAGTTCCAATGACGGCGGAAACTCGCCCGTCGAGATAACGTCCCATCAACTGCATATCGCTGGTCGCCTCAGCATGGAAGTCGACAAACTTAACTGCTACGCTCGACGGAATTTCTTTCAACACGCGGTCGGCGGCATGAAACGGGCAATCGACAGGCTTCATAAAAACTCGCCCGAGCAAACTGACGACGGCAACTTGCACTCCATTGCTACCGCGAACAACTGCCCACGTTTTCCCGGGTGCTTCGCCGGGATAATTGGCGGGTTTGACGATATTGTCTTCGGATTCAAGCGTTTGAAAGATTTCCCGACGGCGATAGATGTGATCACCTAGCGTGATACAGTCGGCGCCCGCATTGACAAGTTTTCGGTAGATAGGCGGCGTCACTCCCGAGCCGTCCGCCGAATTCTCGGCATTGGTAATGATCAGATCCAGTTTCTCACGAATTCGCAATCCCGCGAGCGCGCGTAGAACGATCGTGAGCCCTGGTTTTCCAACGATGTCCCCAATAAATAAGAGCCGCAAGCTATTTCCTCTAGTACTACTTTGCCAGTTCCGTGAAGCGTGCTTCGCGAACAACGGTCACTTTAATTTCGCCGGGATACGTGAGCTGTTCCTCGAATGCCTTGGCAATATCGCGACAGATCTTTGCGGCTTTCGCATCGTCGGTGTACTTCGCACTAGCGATAACGCGGAGTTCCCGACCAGCTTGAATCGCGAAAGCCTGTTCGACGCCTTCAAACTCATTCGCTATCGCTTCCAATTCTTCCATACGTTTTATGTATCGTTCCAAAGTTTCCCGGCGGGCGCCCGGACGAGATGCACTGCAGGCATCGGCCGTAGCAACCAGCATTGTGTAGGGGTATTCGGTAACGATTTCATCGTGGTGTCCAAAGGCGGCGTGCACCACTTCTGGACTCTCGCCGTGTCGCTTGAGTATATCGGCGCCGATTTTTGGGTGCCCACCCTCCAACTCATGGTCGGCGGCTTTACCGATATCGTGTAACAAACCAGCGCGTCTGGCAACGTCGCCGTTAAGACCCATCATCTCGGCAAGCATGCCCGAAATGAATGCGACTTCAATGCTGTGTCGCAAGACGTTTTGACTATA
>JBLHLE010000283.1:0-7790 GCA_047620805.1 Pirellulaceae bacterium | reverse complement strand
ACATTCGGGCCAACCGAGCTTGGCGAGTTCAATTCAACAATTCAATCGGACCCTATAAAGGCGGAATGCGATTTCACCCGTCGGTCACGCTCAGTATTCTGAAGTTCCTTGGCTTTGAACAGGTTTTCAAAAACAGTCTCACGGGTTTACCGATGGGTGGCGCCAAGGGCGGAGCGAATTTTAATCCCAAGGGAAAGAGCGATCGCGAAGTCATGCGATTTTGCCAGTCCCTTATGAACGAGCTGTATCGGCACATTGGTGAAGATACAGATGTGCCTGCTGGGGACATCGGCGTCGGGGCTCGCGAAATCAGTTATTTGTTTGGTCAATATAAACGATTGACCAACCGCTTTGTTGGCACGCTGACCGGAAAGGGACTATCGTTTGGCGGCAGTTTAATACGCACTGAAGCAACTGGCTACGGTTGCGTCTACTTCTGCGAGAACATGTTCAACCAGATCGGCGACAGCATTCGAGGCAAGACGGTCAGCGTCTCCGGGTCTGGGAACGTCGCGATCTACGCAGTTGAAAAGGCTATTGAAATGGGTGCCACGGTTGTGACCCTGTCAGATTCGTCTGGATTTGTCCATGATCCCGACGGCTTCGATGCCGATAAACTCGCGTTTGTGAAAACCCTCAAGGAAGTCCAACGCGGCCGTATCGCTGAATATGCAGATGCTTTTCCCAAGGCGACGTTTCATCCCGCCCAAAGGCCATGGATCGTTCCCGTCGACGTAGCCTTTCCATGTGCGACCCAAAATGAACTCAGTATCTCGGATGCCCAATTGCTTTTGAACAACGGTGTAATGTCGGTGTGCGAAGGCGCGAATATGCCAACCGATCTGCCTGCGGTCAACGCGTTTCGAGCTGCCAAGGTACTCTTTGGACCTGCCAAAGCTGCCAACGCCGGCGGAGTTGCCGTGTCGGGTTTAGAGCAAAGTCAAAACGCCCTCAGGTTGTCCTGGAGTCGCGAAGAAGTAAATGCAAGGCTGCAGACGATCATGCGGGAGATTCACGAAAAATGCGTCTCCTACGGAACGCGCTCGGACCAGACCGTCGACTACGTAGCCGGTGCTAATATCGCTGGATTTGTAAAAGTCGCCAATGCGATGTTGGCCTATGGCGCCGTTTGATCGCCGTTTGATCGCCGTTTGATCGCCGTTTGATCACCGTTTGATCACCGTTTGAGGGTCGCGCAGATGTGGCTAAGTGGACATGTCCAATCCGCTGTGTCAAACTAGAGGCGTCGCAAGTACGGAGCGGTCTAATTGTTTGGGCGACCCGGATTTAGACTTCAAACTAGTCTTCGTAACAATTGTCTCCGTAATATTAGTATTCGTGGCGTCATGGACGAAATTAAAGAAAACTGGGTTGAACGCCTCACCGCAGAGGAAGCTGTACGAGACGCGGCGATTGAGGAGTTGCGTGCACTCATCTTGCGCGGGTTGTCGCATTCGATGAGTCGTTGCTACGGTGGAATTGTTCAAGCAGAGGATGTCGCCCAAGAAGCGTTGCTGAAAATCCTTGGATCGCTGGATAAGTTTGAAGGGCGAAGTCGTTTCACAACTTGGGCGATGACAATTGCCACGCGAATTGGCATCAGCGAACTTCGTCGAAAGTACTGCCAGGACATTTCTTTGGATGGTATCTCGGCCGACGACAGTCTGAGAATCGAAATTGCCGTCGATGACGGTTTGCCAGCGGATCAACAATTGGATCAACGAAACGTGCTCCAGAAACTAAGTGAATTGATTGACACCCAGCTCACGGATCGACAGCGACTCGCCGTCCGCGGGTTGCTGGAAGGGCTGCCAGTTGAAGAGGTTGCTCGGCGGATGAATAGCAATCGAAATGCAGTGTATAAACTTGTTCACGACGCGCGAATGAAACTTCGAGAGGGACTTGAAGGTGCTGGTATCGCTGCGGATGATGTCAAAGCGATATTTGCCTGAGGAGCTTGTTATGTCATTGAAACCCGATCAAGTATCGAAGTTGCTGAAGTTAGTCGGCAGTAGTAAGACTGATAGTCTGGCCTGCGATGACTGCTTCGAACATATCGCCGAGTTCGTCGACCTGCACTTGGCTTCGCAGGAGGTTCCCGCCGCGCTCCAATCTGTTGAAATTCATCTCCAACAATGCGCTTGTTGCAAAGCTGAATTCAGTGTTTTGTTGGACGGCCTGCGAGCGTTAGAGCAGCCGGAGTAGGATTCGGATTATGCAATCGCTGATAACGTCAGCATGAGGGGCAGGGCAATTAACCAAAAATCGGCAGTTTCGTTCCGTCGCACATGACCAGGGGGCGATCATCCCGATCGAAGATCTGGTACTCCGGCGCGATTCCTAAAGAATGAAAAATCGTCGCGTGAATATCGGCGGGTGTGCAAGCTGCTTCAATGGGTTGGGAAGCCATTTTATCGGATTTGCCGAGGACGCTTCCGCCTTTGATGCCCGCTCCGGCGAACAACACGCTATAGCAATTGGGAAAGTGATCGCGTCCCGCGCCGCCGTTAATGCGTGGGGTGCGTCCGAACTCCGTGAGAAATACAACGAGTGTGTCGTCAATTTTTCCACTCTCGACGAGGTCTTCAAGAAGAGCAGAGGCCGCTCGATCCCAGGCGGGCAGCAGATCGTTCTTGAGCCGGTTAAAGTTGTCGCCATGCGTATCCCAATGATCACCTTGGGAGCCGTTAAGATCGCCGACACTTAGGTTGACGGTGACGAGTGGAACACCGGCATCGGTTAGTCGCCTGGCGAGCAACGTGCTCTGACCGGCAACGTGAGCGCCGTAAAGTTCATGCGTTTTTCGCCGCTCCTTCGATAGATCAAAAGCGAGTTGGATGTCAGGCGACAGCAGCATATTGATCGCTTGGTTGTGCGCAGCCTGCAGTCGAAATTCGGGATCGTCTCTTTGCACCCAAGAGAAGCCAGAATCGAGTTCATCCAGCAGCTGTCCTCGCTCGGCCAATCGACGCCGAGAAACTTGAGGTGTCAGATCGATTGTGCCAGTCGCTGGCGACTTTCCGCGAAACGATATCCCGCGTCCAGGATGGACGAACGCCGGGTCGAATTCCAAACCCAGAAAGCCGCCGAATTGACCGTTAAGGATTCCGCGATCTGCCAATGGATAGGGAATCGAAATCGTTCGAGGCAGGTTGGCAGCTAAATCTTCTGTGACATCTTGTACAGCTAGTTCTTGCGGTTTCGAATCGTCGTCGACGACGGGTTTGGGAAGCTCGCCATCGACTTCGAGCAGGTCCACATCTCGTACTGCAACATCGTCATAAAACGTCGAGCGATCTCCGTTGAGCATTGCCAAAGTCAAATACTTTGCCTGCGGATAAATGATCGCTTCCAGTTTCTGTGCTCGGTCGTCGCGCCGCAAAACTTTGCTCACAATTGCCGGCTCGCCATCCACCCAGACGCCTGCTTGCCCAGCAGCTGTGGCGGCCACACCTGGGTCACCGTTTATGCCGACGCGGCAGGTGAGTACGAAGGGCTTCTTGGTAGCGTTGAAGTGACGTTTCCGTACTTCGTCGAGATTCAAAGTTATGAACTTGTTCGCGTGACAGCCAAAACCCTTGTGCGGTGTGTTGGTCTCACCGTCGCCAATCAGCCACAAGTTACCATTGCGACCATGCGTATCCGATCCCCAGTCGCCGGCAGTACTGTCGCCTGCAACGAAGGAGGAAAAGTTTGCTTGTGGACCTGTCGCCTGTCGAGTTAAAGGAACCGCGCTGGCGAATTGGTTGCCAATCATTCCGATCAGGTCGATGGTGTGTTCATTGGAGTAGCCGTCTTGTCGACCGAACGAGCCTGTTGGGAAATGTCCGGGCCCAAGAATGTCGCTGCTAACGCTAACTTTCTTGACGACGTCAAGCTTACTCCAGTCGACAGCCGACTCGTCATGATATTCTGCGACTTCGTCGGGCGAGAGGCGGCGAACTTGTTTGCGACTCTTGAATCGTTTGTCGTTTTGCATCGCGATGGCTACCTGCGCACCGATGCTGGGCCAATCTTTTCGGGAAGGCAATTGCGGAGCCACAACGCCACCCTCGGCACTCATTGGCTTGTGACCCGTCAGATTCCAGTAGGCAGCTTTGCGGTGGTCGGCCGAACCATGGTGGACGCTACGGACAATCGCAAGGTGTTGGATCTGTTTCGAGATGAGTGGCAAGTGTTCGGTGATGTGGATGCCAGCAACACTGGTCGCGACAGGTTGAAATAGCCCGCGGATTTCGGCTCCAGCATCCGGTTTCATGTCGAATGTGTCGATGTGGCTCATTCCGCCCCAACAGAACATGACGATGACGCTGCGAGCGCGGCCAAAACTACCAGTCCGAGGTAATGCGGCCTGCGGTTGCAAGTCGCGAACTTGAGCCAGAGTCGGCAATGTCCCGAATTGCGACACGACGCCACCAGCGATGCCTAGCTGTAAAAATTCGCGTCGTCGCAAACGAGAGTTCATAGAGAGCCAGAGTAGGGATGTTTTGAAATTGGCGATGTGGTCAGAATCGGATAGTTCTAAATCGAATGGCTTGGATTATAGCATGGTTCCGTTTATCTCACTGCGCAAGTCTCAGAAATTTGGACGCTGGGAAGAATTTGCGGCGGGAGCTCCTAATAACAACATTTCAGTGTGATACAAGTTTTTGCCGGGTTACAATCAGACTAGCTCTGCTTTATCGAATAGCACTCTTTTAGGTCATATTAATTGGCGGCTGATGAAACCCTGCTTCTACTTCCGAACCAGCGCAACGTCCAAGCAACCGGGTAAAAAACGTCAGCTTGTTGGGAGGCGTCGTCGCGAAAGGCGTTTACTTTGCGAGACTCTGGAGCAACGCTGGGTGCTCGATAGCACTTTGGTTTTCAACGAGGTCATGTATCACCCTGCGGACAATGCAATGTCCGGTGAATGGGTGGAGTTGTACAATCAGATGTCTGTCGATCTCGATGTGTCGGGTTGGACTCTACAAGGAGGCGTAGAGTTTTCCTTTCTCAAAGGGACAATTATTCCCGGAGGTGGTCATGTGGTAATTGCAGCGGACCCGGCTGCACTCACAGCGGAAACGAATGCGCCTCATATCATTGGTCCGTTTACAGGGCAATTGAGCAACGGCGGCGAACGCTTGCGATTGGTGGACAACAACGATCGCGTCATGAATCAGATCGACTATTCCGACGACTTCCCGTGGCCCGTTGGCGCCGACGGTTCAGGGATGTCGCTCGCCAAGATCGTTCGCAATTCTGGTAGTGAGTTCGCTGAGAATTGGACCTTCAGTCGCGAGTTGGGAGGAACCCCTGGCGAAGAGAATTTCCCTGACCCATCGTTACAGCTACCGGTATTCGACACGCTGGTGGGTACGGCCGAAGCTTGGCGAGTGCTTGTTCCCGCTGAATCGACCGAACTAGATCCGACGTGGAACACGATCGCCTTCGACGATCAGGCTGACGCGAACTGGTTTAGCCGCACCGCTGGGATTGGATTCGACAGCCAAGGTCTATCCGGAGTCGCGAGCCGGGTGAACACCAACGGCGACGTGCGTTCTGAAATGGAGGGCGTCAACGGATCCGCGTTTGCGCGTCACGAGTTCAGCTTAGTCGATCCAGCGGGTTATGATCAGCTTTCGCTGGACGTGGAATTTGACGATGGATTCATTGCGACTCTCAATGGTATTGAAGTGGCCAGGGAAAACGTCGCGGCTGGACCGGCTGAGTGGAATGCAGTCGCCAACCAGGAAGCGCGACTAAACTACTCTAACACGATCGCTGACGTGGCAAATGAGGGGGCAGCGGCACCCGTCGGACATTGGCGTCTCGGAGAAGTTCCCGGCACGGCGGTCGCAACCAACGCGGGATCTGAGGGGCCATCTTTGGATGCCACCTATTTGAATCACGCGGTGTCTGGTGCCGGTCTCGTCGACGACGCCGACCCCTCGGCGGTATTCAACGGCGTTCAATCCGCGAGTGGGACTCACCTCCGCGGCAGCGGGATGAATTCCGTAGCTGGCGGCAATCCCTTTGATGGCGATTGGACGATCGAAGCTTGGTTGGTTCACAATTCGAACAACAGCTGGTCGGGTGTGTTCTCTAATTCGGTAAGTGCCGGTGGTCCTCTGATGACTTTCATCGACACCTCGAATCAGCTTGGCATTAACGGTCCGGGGGTTACGTCGAATAATGTTTCTGTCAACCTCGGCCCCGATCATTTTGGCAAACCGATTTATGCCGTCATTACGAAGACGGGTGGAAATCTCAACGGGCAAGCTACGTTGACGGTTTATGTGAACCTCGACGGCGAATGGCTCACGACGACGGTCGGGACGAATAATGGCTGGGATATTACTCCGCAAGACGGCTTCTTAATCGGCCGTCATTGGAACAGCGGCACGCAAATACACGATGGTGTAATCGACGAAGTCGGAATTTATGGTCGCGCGTTAACTGCTGCGGAAGTCGAACGGCATTATCTGGCAGCTGGGAGGACGTCGAGCAATTCCCTCGCCGGCGAGACGCTCGGGCCGTCATTTGGAAAAGTGACGCTGGACATTTCAAATCACTTGTCCGATTTGCAACCAGGCGGAAACGTCTTAGCCATTCATGGTCTGAATCGAGCAGCCAACGATGCGGACTTCTTAATCTCGCCGCAGATACGTGCTAGGAAGGTTCCGGTTGCAGAGGAAGCTTCCAGCGCGCTGGCGATAAACGAAATCGCGTCGGCTGCGGATCCATTTTGGTTAGAGCTCGAGAATACTAGTGACGAAATTATGCCTCTCGCCGGCGTAATCATTGCCGGCGGCCAAGCGGGCCAGGAAGTTGTATTGAACGCCGGAGCGTTGAATCCGGGAGAGTTTCTAGTGCTGAATCAAGCTGAGCTCGGCTTCCAGCCTGTCGCCGGAGACAATCTATACTTGTTCAGCGCTGGTCGTTCGAGGCTCTTAGACGCCACGAAGGTGACTAGCCGCTTGCGAGCACGTTCTGACGCTCATGGCAGTCGGTGGCTGTTCCCGGATACAGCGACGCCGGGAGCGGAGAACTCGTTTGCGCTGACGGACGATATCGTAATCAACGAAATCATGTACCATGCGCAACCAACTTATGCTCGTGACCAAGTAACCGAGGAAACGACTCTCGTTCAACTCGACTCCCTGTGGAGTTCGCAGCAGTCTGGCGTCGATTTAGGCACGACTTGGCGCGAGTCGGGATTTGACGATTCGGCATGGCCAGCCGCTCCCGCCGCATTTTCCAACGGTATCAGTTCCGGAAACTACTCGGCGCTAATCAGCAGCGATGGTCCGGCGGGCTATTGGCGACTGGACGAAGATCCACCAAGTGGCGCTGCACTCGACTCTGCCACGCAAGATGGCCAGCAAAACGGGTCCTACAACAACGCATCCACGGCGAATGGGCTCCTCGCTGGCGACACCAATGCCGCTATTGAATTCGACGGCTCCAGTACGTTTATCAATGGTGCTGGTATAGGTTCCGTATTTCAACAGGACTGGACTATCGAAGCTTGGTTTACGCGCGATGCCGTCACTGATTGGTCCGGCGTCTTCTCCAACTCAGTTGCCGCCGGTGGTCCACTGATGACGTTTATTTCTTCAACAAATCAGCTGGGGATAAACGGAGCGGGCGTCACGGGAAACAACGTGTCGGTCGACCTGGGCAGCGACCACCTGGGGAAACCAGTCTACGCCGTCATAACGAAAACCGGCACGAATGCCAATGGCCAAGCCGATCTTACCGTCTATGCCAACGTCGATGGCCAATGGTTGACACCGGCGACTGGA
>JBLHLE010000282.1:0-7796 GCA_047620805.1 Pirellulaceae bacterium | reverse complement strand
TCCCACTACTGCCTGCGGGCTCGAAAGGTGTGTACTGGCTCGCAAACTGTTTCTGGCTGCCGCCCGCCTGAGCGTCCACTTGCAATTTGCCAAAGTGCGTCGGCTTCATCGTCCGAGGCAGGTTCGGACTTTCCCACTTCTGGCCATTTTCGGGAATGTTCTCGACGTTGAATGGTCTTTCCCTCGACGTTTGAGCACATGTTGCGAGCGGCACCACGCATCGTTTTCGGGAAAGTCGCCTCGAATGAACTCGATGCCAATGACATCTGAAAACAGCTTCACCAGTTCCCAATGCACTTTTTCGGGGGTTGTGCAAAGAACCCCATATTCCGTTTTGCCAATTCGTATTCGGCCCTCTTCATAGTCGCGGAGAGAAGAATCTACGTCGCGATAGAGGTGTTGAAGGACGAACAGGCGTTTCAGTTCTTCGTCGTCGGTTTTTTTGAGATGTTGGCGGAAATTGAAATCGTACGTGTGTGATGCAACGAAGCCAATTCCCATTCCTCCGGTGTAGTCACAGTAGCGTTCAAAATACCTTTGGAGCCGTGAATCTTCGGTTGTTTTTGAAATCTCGGCGGGCGTCGGAGTTGTGGTGTTGTCCGCAGTTTGAGAATTGGGCGTGAAGTTATTTGATTCCGACGTGGACAGCGACTCAGTCGGTCGCTTGCAACCGAGCGACACGCAAACCGTCAAGCACAGAATTAAGACGACAGGTTTCATTAGGCAATCCCGATAACATTTGGGTCGACTGGGGACGAGCGAAAGATCAACCACTTCTAGAGACGCTTTCGAGGCCTCCGCGTCCAACCCTTTGTTCTGTGTGGACAGAGTTGCGAGTTGACGTTCTGTCACGACGTCGTTGCGGATTCATTCGGGTGCACGCTCAAATACTCGCGAACCGGTAGCTGCATGCGATCCACCTCATCGATAAAGCCTGAGACCGATGCATGGTAGTTGGCAGGATTGGATTCAGTCTTCCTTAGATGCGCGATCTGATCTTGAAGACGAGCGATTCGTTCACGCGTCACATTCAGTTGAGTATCATTTTCGATCATGGAATCAGTCCATTTCTATTTCAATAATGCCGCGTTCGGTTCCATCACGTTTGATTTTCCAATCAGCGATCGCGGCGTCCTCTCCATTATGCGCAGCAAGGCGAGGCCGCTCCTGACCCTTTTAGCTCTTCCTATTCTGGCTCGGACCGACGCCCCCATATCTCGATGACGCGTACCCTGTCTTCATTTTGTGGTTGGGACGGCAAATCATCCAAGCTAGTCTCTTGACTCATCAACTGACCTGGAGTTTGCGTGCTGGACAATCCTAGAGCGTGGCCAAAATTCCGTCCTGCTGCTTTGATGAAGATATCAGACGGCCATTCGCGATTCTGATATTGTAATCCGAATCGCATTTTTAACTTCATTTCTCCTACTGGAGGCCCAATTTCACAATCAACCAGAGCGTCTTCATCTGCTACGACGATGACGTTTGCCAAACCCTCTGCTTGGACGCGCGTTGCACGAATGTCCGTCACTTCGCGCCACATCGCGACCGCAAAACCAATTAATTGTTCGCCGTTCGCTCCCTTGACCGCGGGCAAACTCTTGATGTAATAGCGGATCTCGAAGGATTCCGTTTCAGGCGAGACTACATTCGTTTCGGCTGATGGATTCGTCTCAACCGAGCGATCTCCGGACCAGGGAGAATAGAAGAAAGCCAGGACGATCAGCGCTGTGAAACAAAGGCCACCGAGAGTCCATGGCAGCATACCGGAGCGATCGTATCTTTGTGGTTCAACGTACGTTGCAAGCTGTTCGCATAGACGGTCCATGTCGTTGTGAAAATCTGGATCTGCCCTAACTTGAGCTGCGTTCCGAAACACCAAGTTTTTGAGTGATTCGGGAAGCGCATCAGACTTTGGCATCGAAGCATTCTCGACGAGAATGGGAACTACAGGTATTTTCCTATCCAACGCCGTTGAGATTTCAATTCGAACGAAATCATTTGTATCGTCGATCCGACGTCTTCCGTTTTCGTCTGTCACGTCAAGCCAGTCGTCACCAATGACGGCTAATAGAACCTTGCATTGGCTTACGGCCTCCGCGATCACCGTGCGAAAGTCTGTTCCTAGCGGAATCGAGTCGACATCCTTAAACAAGCACTCCTCGCCGAATCTCGCCTTCATTCGGTCAAAGATTCTGCCCGTGACGTCTGATGCGTCGGAGCGTCGGTAGGAAACGAAGATGTCTTTCATTTGGCTGAACTATGTCCAAGCTGGTGTGTGTGTGTGTGCGTTGCGCGAACTTGGATGCCGCCACCTTTTTCCAGCTAATTTGATTTTGTGCAGGTCCTTATGTCAGCGACATTCGCTTGTACATCCGTTCCTGTCGGTGACAACTATACACTATCTAAAAGCCCGTTTAAGGGTCTTTTCGGTCTCCGGTGTCAGTTTTATCCCCGCGTTTTTTACTCCATGAGCGCCACAGCAAAATTGCCACTGCCAAAACAATGGCGGCCTCCGATACGTAAAGCAAAATGTGGCCCAGGTTGCCCATATAATCCTCAAATCAAGTAAAGGGGAAGAAATGGAATGGATTTTCAACTGATTCGTCGCGGTGGATAACATTCAGCGTAACGGGGCGGCGACGTTTACGCGTTGATTTCAGATTCCGCCGGATTCGCCGCTCCGGTTCACGCAATTGTGTACGCCCGGCATGGGCGTGATTGTAATGGGGTGAAAGTCCCCTGTACGAGACTGGGAGCCTCAAGGCGATCAGTATACCAAATGATTGCTCCGATTGGCAAAGTACTAGACGAAGGCAACTGTGGTAGGGTGACCGACCGTGGGGAGGAAGCCTGCGAATATGTGCGCAAGCGGCGGGTCTGTTTATCGCCACCCGGAGATGTTCTCGTCAAAGCTGCGAGGCTACGAACAGAAACGTCATACAAGG
This sequence comes from Pirellulaceae bacterium, assembly GCA_047620805.1. GTDB lineage: Bacteria > Planctomycetota > Planctomycetia > Pirellulales > Pirellulaceae > JBLHLE01. The sequence goes on along the minus strand of JBLHLE010000282.1, from coordinate 4,848 downwards.
CCGGGTTGGCCAGGCGAGTGAGCACAACATCACGAAGCCGTTCCCAGACAACCAACTTGGTAAATGGCGAGCTTGCGCAGCGAAGCATCACGCTCTTATCCGGGGAGACCTGCAGAGACGGCACGCGTGTCGTCGTCGCTCCGACGAGTAAGGCTTGCCTGAAAACTCAAAACGCCGTGGCGAAAGCCATTGCGGGCGCTGCAGGAGTCAGCAGAGGCCGTAGTACCGATCCTCGAAATCCAATCGGGACGGGAAGGGCCGAACGATGAAGAACAAGGAGGAGTCATCGATCAACTCGCTACGAGGGAACCCCTCTTCTACCGAAGAGACCGCAGGTTCACTGTCCCGAACGGGATCAACCGTAGCGGCGGAGGTCGAGCAGCCAGCCTTGAGCCTATTTCCAGAGATCTTAATGGTAGCCGTTGTGGATACGACTAATCTGGAAACCGCGTGGAAGAACGTGAAGGCGAACCGAGGGGCCCCTGGCCCCGACGGCATCACTATCGCGGAATTCCCCGACTGGTTCCGCCCTCGCTGGTCCGAGATCCAACAAGAGCTTCTCGATGGGACGTATCGGCCTGGCCCGGTACGCCCGTAAAACCATCGACAAACCCGCTGGCGGACAGCGATTACTCGGAATTCCAAACGCTGTTAAGCATGAAAACGCTCTGGAGCCAGCTTGCTCAACTACGTCGACCCGCCTGATGCGGACCCGCATGTCAGGTGATGTGGGGGCCAGTCGCGGTGACGGGGCCAGCTACCCGATTCTGCTGCGTTTATTCTATCTGCAAATGCCAAGACTCAGGTTTCTGCTGTGAAGCATCCCAGTGAACTGGCAAGGACTCAGATATCGAAAATGAACTACCCCAGCTAAATGATGCGGCCAAAATTCCGACTAAGGTCACTATCGTGAACAGCGATTTGAGTGAAAGCTTACGGTTTGAAATCGCACGCACTCCCAGTGCTGAAAGCAGTACAGACGCGAGGATGAACGCGGAATTTGCGACATGGGTCAACCGCGACCGACGCGTCCGTTGCACGTAAAACACTTGCGTCCCCAAGAGGTGGTTGAGCGAATAGTGAAAGGAGGAGCCGACGTTTGTGTATTGAATAAACTCGTCAACTCTCGCGGTATTCGGCCAACCGAACTGCGATACTCCATTGCAAGGAACGCGGTTGGTGGAGGCTGGAGCTAGGAAAACTGGAATGCCACACTGGACCCGCGGGACAAGATTCGCTGAGAGCAGTAGAAACGCGACAACACACGCAATTAGAACTGGATGAAACAGGGTTCGCAGAAAGGCATGTTGCGTCATGATCACGATCCACAAATAGCCGCAGAACTTACTTTTATACAGATCCGTATATCAGCGATATACGCTGATACATAGATCAGGATATACAACTTTCCTCGCATTTTAATGTAAGTCAACTCTCGCGTCAAAAAAGAGATTTGACTCGCAACGGTATGAGGTCAGGGTTTATAGCTAGGTCTCGATAGCGCCATTTCGTCAGTTGTCGTCGAAGGGAATGCGAACGCCGCCCGCTCGACGATTCTGCAATTGAGTGTAGATCACTCGGTCATAGAAACGATGCGGGCGAATATGCTCCTGACCCTTTTGGCTCCTTATTTTGGGTCCTCCCGGAAGAAAGGCTGTTTGCGGTCGAAGCAGTTTGAAAAGCGGTTCGACGACGAAGTCAAACGGCTAGCGAAACGAATAGGCGATCGCTTGGAGCCAACCGAAAATACCGAGTGAAGAGGGACCGGCATATACACCAATGAGAACGAGTACTAAGTTCATCAAGTTCAGCCACATTGGATAGTAGACTTCCCGGTGCTGCAGACCGCGGGATCCGAAATCGCTCCACACGGACACGTAGTAATGGTGTGTGGTGATGAATGAATAGAGACCGGTCCCAAATGACACTATCCCCCCGACACTTAAAAAGAAGCCGCTGATAGAAAACGGCAGACCTGCTGCCGCGGTTATTACGGTTAAGAAGATTGATCCAAAAGCTACAAAGACGCGGACGAAGAACATCAGAACTCCCGGGCAACGAAGAATCACTTCGGTGGGGACATCAGCGGTCCAGCGTCCATCGGGCAATTGATAAGTACGCACGCCTGCAAGGTTCTTGTAGCCCTTCTTCGTATTCGCGGAACTCTGATTCTCGCGGTAATCTCGCCCCACATCAGGTTCATACGCGGTCGTTAGTTGGGGCGCCGGCGCGAGTGTAAATTCTTCGCTGGTTCCGACCGTAAAACTGGCCTGACAGGCGGTGCACGCTTGAATTGTCCCTTGAATATGAGGTGAACTGCTCACGTCCCCTTTGTTTTTTCCTTTGTTTTTTTAATGAGTGTAGATCACCCGGTCACACAAACCATGCGGGCGAATATGCTCCTGACCCGTTTGGCTCTTCTGCCCTGTTAGCTCTTCCCCTGGCATTGGAAAGCTAGGCTAAGCTAAGAGTCCAGCTCTTTTTCACGATCTTCGTCGGATAGTAAGAATGCCGAGTCCATGAACTCCGTCAGCATTGCTTCCAGTTCCTTTGCGCGCTTTTCGGCCGGAGCAATGACCTGCCCTTCCATCTCGGCGAGCAAATGTTGTGAGTCTCGATATCGAAAGATTGGCAACACGAGCGCTCGCCGCTGAGCGTGGTCAAGAAGAGATACGGGCACGGGATGGTCATGTTTGAGTATTGGACGAACAGGAACCGAGGGAAACTCGCGCAGAATAACATCCATTTCCTGGTGTACAACCTTTGGGTCCGTGAGGTCGACGATCACAAACCTAGAGATACTGGCTAGCGTCTTGATAACTTCAATGAAACTTCGTTTTTCAGGGCGTTCGAAGTCAAACAGCACACCGGCATACCCTAACACGCCAATGGTATCGCGAATGAGATCGAGGATTTGTTTACGTTGTTCAGTAAAACGTCCAAGAATTAGGACAATTCGCGAAGACAGGGAATTCAGCAGTCCTCGGATGTCCTCGTTGTCAACCATGAGGCTGATCAACTGAGCGGCGTTGAGACTATCAACGAACAAAGGAGGTTCCGCGATGGTCCTCGAAATACGCATTTCCTGCTGGGTGGCGTTCCTCATGGATGCGTTCCACACACCGACTCCATACACGTGCGCCCCAGTGAGATCTGCGCCGTCCAGGTTCGTGCGCACAAGGGTGGCGCTTCGCAGGTCGGCATTACAAAGAGTCGCGTCCTGAAGGTTGGCGCGTTCCAACTGTGCTTTTGCAAGCCGCGCGCCGGACAGATCTGCTGCGGTGAAATCCGTCTGACGTAGATAGGCCCGGTAAAAAGTCGACCTTCTCAGGTCGGCATTCCGAAAAGACGCTCCGCGGAGAGTCGCTACGAGAAAACGCGTCCCTTGTCCCTGCACGTGATCGAACGTCGTTTCACGCGCATTCGTGTGCTCGAAGTTAGCGCCGGTAATGTCGGCTCCCGTCAAGTCCGCACCCTTGAGGTGTGTTTCCGCGAGTTGTGCTTCTCGCAGTGACGCGCCGCGGAGATTCGCGCGGACTAGATTTGCGCCGCGAAGCTTCGCGCCGTTCAGGTCCAGCTCGGAAAGATCGACCCTTTCGCGGTTGGTCTGGTCGCGAAACCGGTTCCAGTGTTCAACACCTTGCTTCAGTATGTCTGCATGAGTTTTATTCGGCATGATTCACACGAGATAGTCGGCTAACGAATTGCAATCTATCCGGCAGCAGGATGCAGAGGGATAGATTGGGCGTTGAACTTTGTCGCTCGTCACGATCGTGAGAAGTCCAATTGCCCTTGCGAATTCTATTCGATTACGGCCGGTCGCTGCAAGGTTTTGGGCCCCCGAATGTTATCGCTCGCATAACTACTGGGACGAGAAGCGGGTCAAAAGCATATGTTGTGATAATGTGGTGACTTTAGTAAAGCATGGTTTGGCTCCAGGCGTCCGATTTAAGCATTATTAGTCGCCTTGACTATACTTCCGCGCTTGCCGGCTGATCTGGCTGCGTAGGCTTGTCTATCGGTCAGCATCATTGCGACTCGCTCACGTTTCGACTGCCGCCTAACGTCCAGCGATCACCGGGCCGGCGGAGAAGACTCTCCACTCGAAATCGCGTTATCGGCGGCTCCGCGTGCATCGCATTGTTCTGCCTTCGTTCCGGGGTCAATTGCGCGGGAGGCATCATCCGGCCAACGGTTATTGATGGACGCAATCAACGTACGGATGTCGTGGCCAGCACGCTCAGACATTTCCTTTCGCACGCGCCGCACTTCGTCGAAGCTATCCATTGATCGTATCCTCGTTTAGCAATTCCAGTGGGGTGACCAACGCCGGGTTTCCCAGTCCAAGTATATCATTGATTCGCCGGATATGGCCAAATTTGTTTGCGTTGGCAATATGCCGGCAGTTCCAGGTCACCAAAAAGTCACAACGATGGAAAGACGCCGCAGCAAGGTGCAGCGCGTCGCCACCGGGATTGTTGGGCATTACTTGGTGCGAAATGTAGGACTCCACCGCTTCGGCGACGGCATCGTTCAATGCGAGCAATGGAATACGAGAAGCGAGCGTAAGCATATCAGCCTTGTTTGGAAACTCGCCAGCGTCGAGTTCGGATTTGACAGCGAGGCTTGTCACGAGTTCATCGGTCCCGGCTAGCGCGGCGTCGAGCCACCGACGACTCCAGTTCTCGCGGGCGACCATTTCGGGCGAGGTACGAGCGTTGAAGTAGAAGCTGATTACGGTCGTTTCGATATAGATTCGTGCCATGGTGTCGAGGCTCACGTTTCAATGGCAGAACTTATATGTATACAGATCTGCCTATCAGCAATATCCGCTGCTATACAGATCGT
>JBLHLE010000281.1:0-7807 GCA_047620805.1 Pirellulaceae bacterium | reverse complement strand
AGACCGAAGATGCCCACGATTACTTGAGTTACGTAGACGTGGCCAAGCCATCGATTCAGCCAGCTCAAAAGTGGGCGCCGTCTCACGAGGACATTCTTGGTCCCTATTACCTGCCTGGTACGCCGTTTCGCGGCAAAGTGACCGCGCCACTCGAACCCGGTTCCCCGCTCGTCATGGCCGGTCGAGTCTGGAGCTTCACAACCGGCAAGCCGATTACCAACGCAGTGTTGGATGTCTGGCAAGCCGACAATAACGGCCAATACGACATGGTCGACCCCCGCAATCCTCCCAAGAAAGAACAGTTTCGCAATCGTATTCGCCTAGTGACCGACGAAACAGGTTACTACGAATTCGAAACGATTAAGCCATCGCCATACAAGCTTGATCCAAATGGAAATCGCTATCGTCCGGCACACATTCACTACCTGGTTCAAGCGCCAGGCCACAATCGCTTAATAACGCAGCTTTACTTCGCCGGCGATAAATATCTAGAGTCCGATCCTTGGGCCAGCAAGTCGGATTTGATCGTCGACCTCGAAACCACAAAGGTCGCCGGTGGTAGCTACAAACACGGTGTTTTTGATATCGTGCTGTCAGGCGCTTAGTGTCGTGTCAGGCGCTTAGTGTCGTGTCAGGCGCTTAGTGTCGTGTCAGGTGGCCGGCGACGAGATGTCCGCTAACGTTTGTCGTCGTCAATCGCAATGGAATTCAACCAGCTGCGCAGCTGGTTTCTCGCAGCACTTGGCCGAAGAGTCCATTGGTCGTTATGGTTGCGGAAACCCGTCGGTGTGAGTGTAAAGTTGCCTTCGATACCGGTTGACCGAAGATATTCTTTTGTCTTGGGAATGTAGGTCCCCTCGTGGCAGATGAACTGCGGACGATTTTCTAATCGACCGAGTCGCTCTTTAGCCGAATCGCGATCCGATTTTGGGTAGCTCCAACGTTCGACGCCGTCGTAGTGGCTATAGACAACGAAGCCGCGCCAAAGCTTAGCAATTTTGTCGTCGTACAAACCGATGTAGTTACAGGCTATGGCGCCCCGAGAAAATCCAATGAGGATGACTTGATCTGGATCGCCCCCGTATTGTTCGCAAATCCACGGAACGGCTTTCGTGCAGTAATCGATAGTTGGCTGGGGATCGTACTGGGGAGCATCGCCCCACCACTTCGTTGCCACGTCGCTGCCAGCAGCGTTGACGAACGGCAAGACAACCCAGATGTAGTCCTTGCCACCGCTGCTGCCGTATCCCAAACTACTTCCTTCGGGTCGCCCAATCGACTCGTCACCGTATCTGTTGCGGAACCCGCCGTTTCCAGACAGTTCGATCAGCACGGGTAGTCGCTTTTTTGACTGCTCAGCGTAGTTTGTCGGCAGATACAGGGAGTGATAAAGCTCCGTTTTTTCGTATCCAGGTAGGACTTGCTTAACGCGAGCCCCTGCTTTTGGGTCATTGTTGGCCATTTTTGGGACGATAAGGTCGGATTCTATTGTGCGAATATCGGGAAGCTCTTCACAGCAGACCCGATTCGTCCCAAGCGAGATAAATTGTAGGAAAATGACAAGCAGCATGAAAATGTTACGCATTCGTTTTGTCCTAAATCCCGACTTTTATTGCGTTTAAGCCTACTAACGGACGTTACGCAGAATAGTAGGGGATTCGACGTAGGTTGTCGAATTTTGGGCTACATTTGGTCTGTCTTGGAGTGGTTAGATTGTCATTTTCGGTCGATTTGCCGCTCCAAAGACCATCGGACGTGGCTGAATCGACGCGGAAACGATATGATTTACAGGGAAAATATCGCAAGCGACATCCCGTGTCGTTTGACAGGCACCCTCCCTAGTGGGTGTAATTGTAGTCTTTACTACCGCGAACTGCGTAAAGGAGCAACAAATGCCAGACCAGAAGCCTTTGACAAAAACAGAAATCCTCTCCGCACTGGCCGAATCGTCGGAGCTTACGAAACAACAAGTTACGAGCGTACTTGACGGTCTTTCGAGCCTAATTGCTAAGAATCTTGGCGATAGTGGCCCGGGCGTATTCACCATTCCGGGATTGATGAAACTGACGGTGGCAGTCAAGCCCGCGACGCCCGAGCGCGAAGGCATCAACCCGTTCACGAAGGAACCGACGGTTTTCAAGGCGAAGCCAGCGAGTAAGTCCGTGAAGATTCGACCTCTGAAGACTCTCAAGGATATGGTCTGATTAAACCAGTCCGGTTACATCGCAATTCCATATGACCTAGGTAACTACACCGATAATTTAATTGGCGAGCAGGAACATGCCGATCAGATTTTGTTTCCCGCCTAAACTCTTACGTTAGAGTCTGGCGGGCCCATTTGGGTGGCTTACCGTGCCTTCTGGCCATGTTGGTTCTTAGGGTAGCTTCCAATGCCTCAAGTAGGGTGTTGGTGCGCGCCTATGATGCCAGGCAACCAATTTGAATTTTCGTGTCGCGATTTCTAATAGACTAACTTCATGTTCACGAAGATGTGATGTGTTGCCTTGGAATAGCGGGTATTAGCTGATGATCATCCAAAATGTCTGCGGATTTCTCAATCACTTTGCGCCTCGTCGACTCGCCGAAGATTGGGACAACGTGGGGCTTTTGGTGGGCGACAGACAGGCCGATGTGCAGAGTATCATGACCTGTTTGACGATCACGCCAGCCAGTGTAGCCGAGGCGATTACTGAACAAGCGGATTTGATCGTCGCTCACCACCCTCTGCCATTCAGGCCACTGAAACGGCTAACCGCAGACACGACCGCCGGCAAGATGTTGCTCGATCTGATTGGAGCGGGTATCGCCGTATATAGCCCGCATACTTCCTTTGATTCGGCGGCGGCTGGTATCAATCAGCGTTTGGCGGAGGGTTTGAGTTTGCAGCAGATTCAACCTCTTAAGGAGATCGAAGGCGATCCCGATGCGCTTGGTTCGGGGCGGTTTGGGGTGTACTCGGAGCCAATACCGTTTAGCGAACTGGTTGCGTTGGTCAAGAAGTTTCTGCGAATCGACGGATTGCACGTCGTCGGTGACGACGACCAAAAAATTCGCAAAGTTGCTGTGGCTTGCGGAGCGGCAGGTCAGTTGATCGACCAAGCGCGTCGAGTCGGTTGCCATGTGTTGGTTACGGGCGAAACTAATTTTCACACGTGCTTGGAAGCTGAGGCAACTGGCACTGGACTCGTCTTGCCCGGTCATTTTGCCAGCGAGCGATTCGCGTTGGAATACTTGGCGGAGGTGTTGAGTGCCGAATTCTCAGACCTCAAGATCTGGGCCAGTCGTGTCGAAGCCGATCCGTTGCGGTGGCTGTAACCAAATTTTGGCGAGGTGTTGAGACAAGCGGGCGGAACGCCTCTAGGCGGCATCTTTTAGACTTTCGAAAGCTTCGTCTCGACTTTCGTAAATGCCCCACAATGTATCGAACTTGGCAGTGTGCAGAATCTCGCGGCCCACCGAAGAGACGTTGCAGATAATCAGCTTGCCTTTGCGGGCGCGCAGTTTCTTCCAGAGTGAGACCATCCACTCGAGCATGACAGAACCGAAGTATTGCAATGCGGAAAAGTCGAGCAGGACGTGTTGGATACCTTCGTCGTCGGCTTGTTCAAGCAAGTCCGACCATTCGTCGCGCGCGTCGTCTTCGGCAATGCTGCCAACGCTTCGTAATAGCGACACAATGAGCACGTTGCCATTGGTGTCGGCGGAAAAGAATATCGACCCGTCCATTATTTTGACCCGTTGCTGGACGCTTTACAGCGTTTGACCATCGTGACTTGGTTGCCGATGTCGTTAAAGGCAACGTCATCCATAAACGTACGCATTAGGAGCAAACCTCGTCCAGTGGACTTTTCAAGATTTGCAGGATCGGTAGGATCGGGCAGTTCGCGCGGATCGAAACCGGGACCATCGTCGCGAATTGTAAATGAACCGCTTTCCGGTGTGACGTTAATTTCGACACTAATCCGACGGTCTTTATAGGGAGCTGCGATTCGCCGCTCTTCGTACAGGTCGAGGTATTTGTTGTTGTCTTGCTCTCGCAACGACGATGCGAGTTCAAGGTTGCCGTGGTGTAACGCGTTTCGCAGAGCTTCTTCTAGCGCCACACAAACACGAACACTATTTGTTTCGTCGCATAAGCCAACGCTACGGACGCATCGGTGTAAGTAGTTTATCAGCGGCGGGATCATCGATTCATCGTTTTTCAAGACGAACGTGCACTCATTCCGCACCATACAGTCCATCAGTCGGGCCTGACTGCGATCGCCACGCGCGACGGTCAAGACATCGTTGACTGTCTGCACGAGCAGGTTGTTGAGTTCACTTTTGGGAACGTAGCTGGCAGCGCCCGCCCGCAGAGCTTTCACCGCAATTTCTTCGCTCCCTTTTCCCGTCATCAAAATTACAGGTACGAGAGGATGTTGACTCACGACGTTGCCGACTAACTCTAAACCATCCATTTCAGGCATGATTAAATCGGTTACCACTAAGTCTGGGTCGCACACGTTAAATTGACTCATTGCATCGCGACCGTTCGCGGCATATTGAACGGTGAATGTGGCGACCTTTTCCAGAAGCCCTCCGACCAATCGGCGGTCTACTGCAGAATCGTCAACGACAAGAATGGTAGGCATCGATAGGTCCTCAGCGAGTGCAAACACGAACGTGGCAGGGAGCTGTTTCGCAGGATCCTACGGTACTACTTCCCGGCTTAGCATCTACCGTTTTACCATATTCGTTGCCGTTTCCAACTCGATTCTTGTTTGGAAAACGAATCCAATGAGATACTCGCCGTGTGTACAGCAAGGGGAGAGCAAGGGGAGAGCAAGGGGAGAGCAAGAGGAGAGCAGAGTCGAGCGAATAAGGCGTAGTCGGCGGGCGTCAGCTATCGACAAATTCCTGCAGAAGTGGCTCTAACTGAGCGGCCTGAGTGTGGAGAGAATCGATCAAGGTGACACAGACGTCAAAGTTTTTCTCTTGTGCCAATTCCTCAACCTTTAGCGCGATGTCGTGCGCTTCGGCGATCCCGAAGAACCTCATCGAGCCCTTAAAAGTGTGCGCGGCGCGCCGAAGCGTCAACGCATCTTGAGCCGCCAGCGAGGTTCGCATCTGCTGCAATAGCATGGGACCTTCGTCCAAATACGCGCGGATCACATCCTTCAGCAAGTCCTGATCGCCGTTAACGGCGTCTAGTGCAGTGGTCCAGTCGATCTGTTTGTCCGATTGAGTTAGGTCGATCTTTTCGCTACCGGAAGCTGAGTAACCGAGCACTTTGAACATCAGAGCGAACAGCTCCTTCGCGCGAATCGGCTTGGTTACGTAGTCGTCCATTCCAGCTGCCAAGCACCCCTCGCGATCGCCAGGCATTGCGTGGGCAGTCATCGCGATGATCGGCATCCGTCGTCGCTTGCACGATCTTTCCCGAGCTCTGATCGATCTGGTCGCATCCAGTCCATCCATCTCGGGCATTTGTACGTCCATCAATATTAGATCGAATCGACCATGTTCGACTGCCTCCACTGCCTCGAGTCCATTGCTGGCGATCGTAACGCGATGACCCTGGCCTTCCAAAAGACCCACCGCCAGCTTTTGATTGACCAGACTATCTTCGCCTAGCAGGATGTCGAGAGAGCGGGTCAGCAGAGAATAGTTTTCGTTGTCAGTTTCGGCTTGTTGCTGGCGATAGCTCATGCCGTCGAGCGCAAAAGCTAGCGCGTCAAAGAATTCAGATTGTCGAATCGGTTTGCGGAGAAAAGTCGCGACATCAATATTTTGGTTCCTACTCGCTTCGCGTATTCCACTCGGCGTGGCCACCATCATGATGATCGCGCCGGCATAGTGTTGTTCGGCGCGAAGTGTCTGGGCCAAACGCGTGCCGCTGCAATCGGGCATTTGCGCGTCGAGAACAATTACATCGAATTTGTCACCTTCGGCGATGCTGGTGTCGATCAGCGACCGAGCCTCGGTAGCATCGCTCGCTCGTTCGCAGTGAATTCCCCAGTTGTCGAGCATCCGTTGCAAGATGGATAAGTTGGTTGCGTTATCGTCGACGATCAAGATGCGGGCGGCTTGTGAGCGTGGCGAAAGAGTTACCGCATCTTGCTGTTGCGGGACTTTATTAAAGACGGCCGTGAAATGAAATTCACTACCCGAGCCCTTGGTGCTGTCAACCCAAATTCTTCCTCCCATCGCCTGCACGAATTTCGCAGAGATCGCTAGCCCCAGGCCCGTTCCGCCGTAGCTACGAGTGGATGAGGAATCGACTTGTACGAACGCCTCGAATATTTTTCCCAGATCGTCGTTGGCGATCCCAATTCCCGTGTCGCGAACGGTAAAACTCAATTCGATCTGGTCGTCGGAAATGTCATCCGACGATTGCATTTTGACGCTGAGTACGACCTCGCCCTTCTCGCAGAACTTGATTGCATTTCCTACCAAGTTGATGATCACTTGACGAAGACGGCGCGCATCTCCTGAGATAAACTTTGGAATGCTTGGGTCGATATGGAATAGCAATTCCACTCCCTTCTGATACGATCGCAGTGCCAAAGAGCAAACGGCATCGCCAACTTGATCGCGCAGTTCGAAGGGCTCCTGAGTCATGCTCATTTCAACGACTTCGAGTTTAGAGAAATCGAGCACATCGTTAATGATGTGGAGCAATGCTTCCGCGGAATCGAGCACCATACTTAAATATTCCCGTTGATCGGTCGACAGCGGTGTGGTGAGGACCAGTTCGGTCATTCCTATGATGGCATTCATTGGCGTGCGGATTTCGTGACTCATGTTGGCCAGGAATTGGCTCTTCGCTTGATTTGCGGCATCGGCGGCATCTTTTGCCTCGCGCATTTGCCTTTCGGCTTCTTTTCGCTGAGTAATATCGAGGACAAAGCAAATACACTCGTGGGGGGACTCTTTGAGAATTGTGACGCCGACCAGCACGGGCACGCGCGAGCCATCTTTGCGAAAATAGTCTTTTTCCCACGGCTGACAGATACCGGTTTGGGCTAGTTGCTCTAGAGCCCATTCGTCCATCGGTCGGTGTTCGTCCGGCGTCAACTCGTCCCACCGCAATGTACCGTCTATCAGATCTCCGCGATCGTATCCGAGCAGATCCAAGAACGCGTCGTTGGCGTCGAGAATGCGACCCTCGAGTTTCGCGGTCATGACGCCCATCAAATTCGACTCGACGAGCGTGCGGAAGCGGTCGTCGCTTATCCGCCGTGCCTCTTCGGCCATGATCCTGGCCGTCACATCCCAAAACATTCCTTGGATGCCGACGATGTCTCCACTGGCGTCGCGAACCGGCGCTTTGAGGACATGAACGTGCTGCCGCTCTCCCGTTGGTAGCGTGTGTTCTTCGACGTCTTCCAGCATCTCTCCGGAGCTAACTACGCGCTGGTCGTCAGACTGGTACTTCTCGCTTTGACTGGCGGGAAAGAAATCGACATCTGTTTTGCCCAACACATCGGTTAGCTCTCGACCGATAGTGTCACAGAATCGCTGGTTCGCCATTTGAAACCGGCTTTGCAGATCTTTGCGAAAGACGTTTAGCGGAAGACTATCGATCAGCGAATGGTAAGCCGCTTCAGACTCTCGCAATGCTTGCTCGGCGCGAGTTCGCTCCTCGATTTCTTGTTCCAACTTTTCGTGACTGCGGAGCCGAAAGAGTCGGGGGAACATTGGCGCCAAAGCGATAATCAACGCCCAGGATACCGCCGCACTTCCCAGTTTGAACAATGCAACAAACCGGTACACTGGCCACCAAAACGTCATCGCTTCCAAAAGGAAAACAACGCTGCACATTGCC
>JBLHLE010000280.1:0-7810 GCA_047620805.1 Pirellulaceae bacterium | reverse complement strand
CCAGCCAATTTAACAGTTCGAGGTGTTGCGGGGCTTCACCTTGAACCCCAAAGTCCTCCGCCGTTTTTACCAGACCGATACCGAACACTTGCTGCCAGAACCGATTCACAGTAACTCGCGCGGTCAGCGGGTTTTCGTTGCTAACTAACCACGTCGCCAAGGTCAGACGATTTCTAGTGGCAGCTTTCGGTAAGGGCGGTAGAAAAGCCGGAACATCCGCGGTGACAACGTCACCACGCTTATTGTAAAGCCCTCGCTCCAGCACGTAAGTTTCACGGCGTTTGGAGATGTCTTCCATGACCATAACTTTTGGAAACGACTTCGACACCGCGTCAATTTCCTGCTGAGCTTTCGTCGAACTCGCAGCCAGATCGCGATAGAGTTTGTCGCTTTGTCGATGAGCTTTCGATATTTCCGCCTTTTGCTCTTCGCTACGTTGTGCGGGCGAAATGCGAAGCGCAAGGTCTAGCGTTTGAGGACCGCCCTTCAGTGTCGGTTGCAGTGAATTTGTCACGGAGATTCGGAAACGCCCGATATTGTGATTAACGTGCACGGAGTCGTGTCGCAATGTGATGCTGAGCTTCGAGTCTCCGGGCAGGTCCAGCGGTTTTTCGAACAGGAATACTGCCGAGTGATCGCGGTCGACTGGGCGACCATTGTGGATCGCCCACCCTGTCTTTGCGTTGCCGTCCAACGCCGCGGCGAGTTTCAAACTGCCTTGTTCGTAGGTCACTTCACCAGCAAGTAGTTTCAAGCCTTGCAGTTGTTTTCCGGGCGTTTCCAACTGTACTTCAAATCCAGTGAGCACGAAGTTTCCGCTATCCGACCGTCCCAGACCTCCCTTCGTCATGGACTCGTGGCGCACCGCGTCGAGTCGAATTGCGGTGATTCGCTTGAGCGGGGACTTAGCGTTAGCAGTGTAGGTATCATTTGCCGGATTCGGGCCACTGGCCAAAACCGTCAGGTCTTCCAGCACCTTCAAGTCTTGATGCACAGCCTTCACCCCATCGAACTTGAGGGCTTTCCAAGGCGTGTCGACAATGCTCTTGACCCGCTCTGTCTCCCACGCTGGCTGCAATGTCAACAGCTGATTCGAGCGCGTGGCGAGCTGCTGTTTCGTAGCGGCAAGAGTCATTTCCAATTGCTGTAGCTTTTCCTTCGCAGCCTTTCCGGGCACTGCCAATACGGGTGGCGTTTGCGGATTCCCGCCACCGCCATTGACAGCTGTCTGGTTGAAGAAATCGTTGAACTGGTAGTACTCGCGTTGCTTGAGTTCGTCGAATTTATGATCGTGACAACGACAACAAGTCAACGTCAAACCAAGCCAAACCGTGCCCATCGTTTCGCTCATGTCCATCACGTAGTCAACTCGGTTCTCCTCTGCGATGCGACCGCCTTCGCCATTGATCATATGATTGCGGCAAAATCCAGTGGCGAGTTTCTGTTCGGTGGTCGGATTGGGGAGCAAATCGCCGGCTAACTGCCAGACCGTGAATTGATCGTATGGGAGGTTATTGTTGAACGCGTCCACAACCCAGTCTCGCCATGGCCACATCGTTCGTTCGCCGTCCCCTTGGTATCCATTGGAGTCGGCGTAACGGGAGGCATCGAGCCAATTCCACGCCATCCTCTCCCCATAGGCCGACGAATCCAGCAGTCTATCCACGAGCTTCTGGTAGGCGTCCTCGGACTTGTCGCTCAGAAAATTGTCGATCTCTCCTGGCGTGGCTGGCAGACCAGTCAGGTCCAGTGTGACGCGGCGAATCAGTGTCAGTTTCGGTGCTTCACTTGACGCGGTCAGTCCGCGGGTTTTTAGTAACGCCTGGACGAAATTATCAATTGGATTGCGGACAGAACTTCCATCAACGGGAGCCACTTTTGGCACTGCGGGTTTTTGAATCGGTGTAAACGCCCAATGCTCTCCCCACGCTGCCCCTTCATCAATCCACTTCTTCAACACCGCAATCTGCCTCTGGGTTAACTTCCGCTTCGCATCCGGTGGCGGCATCGATTCAGCGGGATCGTCGCTGGTAATTCGTCGTATAAGTTCGCTGGCAGCACTGTCGCGCGGGGCGATTGCGGCATGCGCTCCTTCCTTGGTATCCAAACGCAATTTGGCTTCGCGTTGCTTTGCGTCTGGACCGTGACATTGAAAACACATTTCGGACAAGATCGGGCGAACATCGCGAGTAAAATCGACCGTTTGTTCCTGCGCGTCCACAGCACCTACGCTTAACGCAAGAGGTAACGCAAAGACAATCGCGTTAGATGCAAGAACGCTCAGAAATCGAAAGCAACGTCGGAACGCAGAGATTGTGGCGGGTAGCAACATGGATCATGCCTGGCGGGATTAGCGAATGAAATTCGTTCCCCTGATTATAGCACGATCTCGGCCCCATCTCCCGCCGTAGCGGAATCCTCGAACAGTCGCCTTGTTTTTCGGGGATTATGCACATTCGGGCAGATTAATTCTCGCCCGGAGTTGAGTCGCTGTTGGGCTGTTCACGCGTCTCGTTAACCGAGCTCGGACCCGCAGCCGACGTTTTTGCAGCGGGCACTGAGGACGTCTGCGCCGTCGCGGATCGCTCTATCTGGCTGGTTTCTTCACTGGTTTCTTCACTGGTTTCTTCACTGGTTTCTTCACTGGTTTCTTCACTGGTTTCGTCACTGGGCGTTTCCGTTGGAATTGGCACGTCTGCGCGATACCAGACTCGAACGAATTGATGCCAGTGGCTGGGCGAGTCGCCGCTGGTGCCAAGCGACGGGTCGGTTGTCCCCTCTTCAAAACGGCTCCAGACATTGGGAAGCACAACCGTTTCCATATTGATCAAGTCGATCTTGTAGCGTTCAATCCACTCGTTAGCAGTCAGGACAGCCAACTCAAACGATTCGTATTCGGCGACCTTAAAGAACCGAGGTGGTTCGGTCATTTGCGGTAGAAAGTCTTTAAAGCAAATGATGCGTTTCATACGATTTTTGATTCTCGATAAAGTTGCTTCGTTTCGATGAACGATTCGACTGCTCTGGGCGTTCTATATCGGATGCTCTCACCGCTTCTAACGCGTTTGCGAATCTCGGTGCTGCTGAGTTCGATGACGGGCATTTCTACTTGGAAGTTACGAATCTCGTCCAGTCTCTCGGGCGAAGCGATATCCTTGAGTACATTGATGTCGACAGTTGGCGAATCTGCGCGGCGGACGACGACTGGAATCGCAAGCTCACAAATTCGCTCCGGTTGCCTCCAACTGTGAAAATCGTGGAGTGAATCGGCCCCCATCAAGAAGAACAATTTCACGCCTGGCTCCAGAGCAGTGATTTGAGTGAGCGTCTCGACGGTGTAACTAACTCCGCCGCGCTCTATCTCAATTGTCGAAACTTCCATCGACGCTTGCCCCCCCAGCGCCAATTTCACCATTTCCACCCGATCTTCCACAGGCGAGATTGGACGGGTCTGCTTGTGAGGTGGTACAGCAGCGGGAAGAAACCAGACCTTGTCGAGCTTGCATTGTTCTCGGCAAGTCTCGGCCAGCAACAAATGTCCGTAGTGAATCGGGTCAAAAGTCCCGCCATATAACCCAAGCCGCATAGTTAAACTGTCCGCGTTGAAGTACTGAATAGTTCCGATTGGTGTTGGCGATTGGAAATAAATATCCCAGGGAGGCTGATTCTAAGCCGCTCCCAGCTGTGTTATTTTATCAGTAAACAGATCGACCCGATACAATTTCAGGAAAACGATCGTTTCAAATAACAGTTCACACCTCATCTAATCA
Source organism: Pirellulaceae bacterium (assembly GCA_047620805.1). Lineage (GTDB taxonomy): Bacteria > Planctomycetota > Planctomycetia > Pirellulales > Pirellulaceae > JBLHLE01. The sequence continues at coordinate 4,040 of JBLHLE010000280.1, read as the reverse complement.
GGTATCGTAACGCAGTAACAGAGGGCGTTCGGGAATTCGTTTGTAGAAAGCTGGCTCGGACGCCGCGAATTAACGGATCGAACGGCAGTTTCGGCGGCAACTAATGAGCGAACAACAGAAGAGCCTCTTCGACAGCGAACCCGAAGCCTGGGAACTGGATGACCAAGAGCAGCGAACAGTTGCTTCTGTCGTCTTCCCTCAGCCTCCGTTCGGCCCGTTCGACTATCTCGTTCCCGACAATCTTCTCGACACCGTACGTCCTGGTCGGCGTGTGCGAACGCCACTCGGCCGCGGCAATCGCGTCTTGACGGGCTACTGTGTCGAGCTAATTACAAAACAGATTACAAATAGGCGGCTCAAAGAGATCCGCAGTGTGATCGATTATCACGATCTCTTAACAGCAGCGATGCTGCGTGTCACCAAGTGGATCAGCGACTATTACCTTTGCCCTTTTGGCCAAACGATCGAAGCAGTCGTTCCGGCGGGCGTCCGCGGCATGGCAGGGACTCGCGAGGCGCAATTCCTGGCGGTGCCAAATAGCGTCATCGCAAGAATCACTCAGCTCAAGCTCCCCAAGAAGCAAGCGGAGGCACTGCGGATCCTTGCCACCTCGCCAATCCCTCTTACGCCGCAACAACTTGCAGACTCCGCTCAGTGTACAACTGGCCCGATCAATGAACTGCGACGGAAGAATCTTGTCAGCGTCACGACTCGCAGAATAGACAACCATGATTTTGAGGACGGTGACTTCCATCGCGGCCTGCCACACGACTTGAATGACAGCCAGCAACGCGCGTTGGAAGACATTCTTCGCTCACTCGATTCGCGGCAACACGAAACTCTGCTCATCCATGGAGTAACGGGAAGCGGTAAAACTGAAGTCTACATTCGGGCGATCGAAGAAGTCGTGCAGTACGGTCGTCAGGCGATCGTGCTCGTCCCGGAAATTGGCTTAACTCCGCAAACCTGTCACCGCTTCCGTTCCCGCTTCCAACGAGTCGCGGTGCTACACAGTCAGCTGACCGATTCCGAACGGCATTGGCATTGGAAGCGGATTGCCAGTGGCGAAATTCAAGTCGTCGTCGGCGCCCGCAGCGCGGTATTCGCCCCCACCCCCAACCTCGGCTTGATCGTCATCGACGAAGAACACGACGCTTCCTTCAAACAAGACACAGCTCCCAGATATCATGCTAGGGATGTCGCCCGGATGCGAGCGACACTCGAAAACGCTCCACTGGTCCTCGGTTCTGCAACGCCGGCGTTGGAGAGTTGGCAAAGGGCTCAGGAAGGTCAATTTCGCTTGATCAACATGCCTCACCGCGTTCTCGATTTGCCAATGCCCGACGTCATGCCGCTGGATCTGCGCGAGGAATTTCGTAACAAAGGGTCGCGGGGCGCCATCAGTCGCCCGCTTCACCAAGCAATGGTTCAAACGCTGAGCGAGGACGGGCAAGTCATTCTGCTGCTGAATCGGCGTGGTTTTTCGACGAGCATTCAGTGTCCCGCATGCGGTTTTGTGGTGAAGTGCCCCAACTGCGATATCGCGCTAACCCACCATCGCGAAGGCGATAAAGCCCTCTGCCATTATTGCGACCACAAAATCGTTGCACCCAAGAATTGCCCCGACTGTCGCTTTGAAGGCATTCAATACAGCGGACTCGGAACACAACGCCTTGAATCCGAAGTTAAAGAGAACTTTCCGGGATACGTCTGCCTGCGAATGGACAGCGATACGATGCGGCGTCCAGGTAGCCACGAGCGGGCGTTGAATCAGTTCCGCAAAGGCGAAGCTCATATCCTGGTGGGGACGCAGATGATTGCCAAAGGACTGGACTTCCCTAACGTCACTTTGGTGGGTGTCGTGAACGCCGATACCGCGCTGCACTTTCCCGACTTCCGCGCCGCGGAGCGAACCTTCCAGCTGGTTACCCAAGTCGCGGGCCGAACCGGACGCGGCCACCGCGGAGGCCGCGTCTTAGTCCAAACATTCAGTCCTGAACATCCAGCCCTACAAGCCGCGATGCAACATGACTATATCCAGTTTGCCGAATTGGAATTGCCGACGAGAGCCCAATTTGGCTACCCACCGTACGGCGCCATGGTACGTCTCGTAATTCGCGGCGAATCGGAAACAGCTACCGAACATTTCTCCAACCATATCACCGATATCTTGCTCGCCCAAATCGAACAGGAATGCCCCGCTGTCCGCTTACTGGGTGCCGCCCCCGCTCCCGTCGCAAAACTGCGGGGCAAGTATCGCTACCATGCACTGCTGCAGGGTCCGGAACGAGCGGTCTTAAGAAAACTGGTCCAGGATCTTTTCCAAAAAGTGAAAATTCCCGACGAGATCCAGTGGATTGTGGATGTCGATCCACTGGATATGCTGTAGCCAGATATGCGCTAACCAAAAGGCAGCCGGTTGTTAGCCGAACCACAACTCCGCCCCTCCATTCCTCTAGTTTCATATTCACAACTCGCGTAGAATGTGGTGGTTGCGCAAACTAACATCATTCAGTTGGACTCAGCATGGGTTACCGATCCATTAAGCGCGTTCTTGGAGAGACAAGTCTCGAGCGGAAATGCCGTATCTTGTTCTTCATTTTCATCACCATCTTGATCGCCTTGGCGTTCGGCTGGGTGGAGTTCAACGCCGAAAAGTGGGTGATGGAGAATACGCGACAAAAAGGTCGCGATCTGGCAAGCCTCAGAATGATGGCTCTGCACTTTGAAGTTTGGGAAACCGAAGCCAACAAGGAGAATCAGGACGCTCTTCGCGAAGTGATCAAGAGTCTCGATCAAAAGGACTACGAATTCGAGATTCTCGCCTTGGAGACAAGCAACACTACGCACCAGACTCAAGACAAATGGGAAGTCGAGACGCTGCACCAATTTCGCGACGCCCTGATAGAACGAAAGCAAAAGGCCGTTCTCAATGAAGAACGCGAAGACCCGAACTCGACGGCACCCATAGCCCCTGAGGCCGACATCATTTTCCGCGACCGAATTTTGGCAGAAAAGGGGGAATATCACTATCTGGAACCCGTCATCTACGACAAAAACAAATGCAGTAGATGCCACCCCAGCTTAACCGATTCGGGAGCCTTGCCAGCATCAGAAGCCCTCTCGGCCAATACTGACATAGGCCGACTTCACGCAAAGAAAGTCGTTTTGCCGTATGAGAAAACTCGTAACGCTATCGCCAGCGCTCGAGCTGGACTGATTGCCGTTGCCATCCTGACAGTGTTCGTCGCGATGATCGCCCTCTATGTAATTGTGCGATATGTCATCGTGAAACCGTTGAAGCACCTTCGCGACGTAACGGACGACATTAGCCGAGGACAGTTGGAAGTACGAGCCGACCTGAAGACCGCCGACGAATTCGAGGAACTCGCCTCATCGTTTAACCGCATGCTTCGACACCTTACGGATTCTCAGGCCAACCTTCGTGAAGCCAATGAAGAACTCGATGGCAAAATCGATCAGCTCGCACAAGCGAATATGCGGCTCTATGAAATGAACCGACTCAAAGGGGACTTCCTGGCCAATATGAGCCACGAACTACGAACTCCGTTGAACAGCATTATCGGTTTTTCAGAAGTCCTGCAGGGACTGGACTCGTTAAACGAAAAACAAAAACGCTACGCGCGCAACATTCAAAAGTCGGGACGATTATTGTTGGACATGATCAACGACATCCTCGACCTGGCGAAAATGGAAGCGGGTAAAATGGAATTGCGGCCTTCAGAATTTCGCATCGATGCGCTCGTACAGTCACAATGTGATTTGATGAGGACTCTGACAGAGGATAAAAACATCGACCTTCGCGCCGAGTTCGAAGGCGAAATGAACTTCATGCATCAAGACCAAGGCAAGGTCCAACAGATACTCACCAACTTGCTCTCCAATGCGATTAAGTTCACGCCCGAAGGCGGAATCATCACTGCCACCGGAAAACACACCAAGGACGATCGTCTGATCCTTACCGTCCAGGACACCGGTGTCGGAATCGCTCAAGAAGATCGCGAAATCATCTTCGAGAA
>JBLHLE010000279.1:0-7819 GCA_047620805.1 Pirellulaceae bacterium | reverse complement strand
TGTCGCCCAGTTTTGGAAACCACTTGCGAAACTGAGTTGGCTGCTCAAATAGTTCCTGCTCTGCTTTGGGAGCTGCGACTTTCGTCACACCGCGATCCACCTTAGCAATACCCTGACACCCTTCTCGGTGGTGATCAGTAAACAACAACCACTCAACACGGCGCACACCGATCGACTCCAACTGATCGAGAACACCGCCATTCCCCAAATCGAAAATGAGCGCGGTATCGCCATCGCGCAGCACATAGCTATTGCACGTATCCGTCCAGCTATACAAATCGGGAAACAATTCAGGTGTCGGACGCTGCAACTTACGAACCGGTTCGGCCGCGTCGCCCGCTCGCAGGCCGAGCAGCAGCAGCGCAATAAATACTACATAACAGCACGTGAAGGGGGTTACCTGCCCCGCTTGCGAAGACGTCGCGGTCTCAGCCGCGGGTGCTGTTTTCGGACTCAAAGCCGTTTTCGATGAACGATGATTCACAAGTTGATCCTCACGTGATTTGCGTCTAGCCACACCAAATGGACGGTTTGCTCGAAACTGAGAGCTGTTGTGCACAACCATGATACAAGCCGCCACGGCGGATGTCCCGCATTAGTTTCGCGCATCGGACTCAATCTGTATAATTCATAGAGATCTCCGACTTACTGTTCTGCCAACTAAAACTTCTAGCAAAACTTAAGAACCTCAAGCAAGTTAAACTCTCAGGAACAGACGCTACGAAAGCGGATGTCCAAGCCCTCAAACAACTGCTACCCGAAATAGAAATAGAAGTCGACCGTTGGCAGATGGGCGCAGCGTCCCGACAAGCGGACTGGCAGCAACCTCCGCGCTGGTTCCAGCGTTTGTGCACAGATCGGCGAGGTCGACGACGGGGCGGTTGGCCACCAGGACCGCGGCCGTGACCGTCGGTAACAAGAGTGGCAGTTTCCCACTTGATTCCGTTTTCGCTTCCTTGGGGACGGTGCGCTTCATAAGAAAGCATGCTCGGTTTGTGCTTCTCGATTGCGGCACTCAGTGCTTTCCTGAGGTTCTCGCTCGTGGCACAGGCAGCAATCACGTCGACAACCTTCCCTTTAACACCAAATGTATCGGGCTGGATAACGACTCGACACGCGAAGCGGAGATGGACGGATTTCTCGCATGTATATTCCCAAAATCCTAGTTGCCGGTCACTTCTCTTTTGCGATTTGCGAGAGCGTCTCGCGAAGTTGACGAGGATCGTCGGACGACAGCGAATCGGGTTGATAAACCAAAAGCTCCAATGTTTCTTGCAAGCTTCCAGTCTCGCCGTTGAGATGCAAAAGCTTGCCCGTCGCCCGCACGCGTTTCACGGGACTGGCTCCTGCGGAAAGCCATTTGGGCCAGAGTCGTATGCAATCGGATCCAGCCTTTGCAAACGCCTCGATATCGTCAACACCCGGAATTAGCGCCAATTGCTTGGCTGCGGGCAGTTCCTTTCGATATCGCCGAGCCTGCTCGATGCTACGAACACCAACGATCGTTCTCTGCGGTTCGCCGTGCGCCCGAATCACGGCGATAACGCGACCATTGTATTCATCGCCCTGTTCTTTCAAATCCAACAACAGGTCGATCCTGCCTTTGCAGGCAGCTGCGGCTTGAACCAATGAGGGAATCCGCTCGTCGCTATATTTTTTGTCGAACCAAGAACCGGCGTCGAGTGCTTGCAGTTCGACAAGTTTAAGATTCGTCGCGGGTCCCGTCCCGTTGGTAGTGCGATCGAGGGTACCGTCATGCAGAATAAATAGTCGACCGTCGCTGCTCGTGCGGACATCGACCTCCACGGCAGTCGCAGCGACTTTGATCGCTCGCTCGATCGCGGACAGGGTGCATTCAGGTCGCTCCGAACTAGCGCCTCGATGCGCGATGATTTGCGATACCTTCTTCGCTGCGTTTGCTTCGGAAGCGGCATCATTGCGAGCCGGATCGGTGGCCAGGAGCGAAAACAAGGTCAGTGCCCAACAGCCGCTTACGAACATGATTTAGCCTTGTTGTAATTCCGTCATTTCGCCACTACTGTCGGCAAAACTTGGACTCTCGATTCCGATGCTATTAAGTACCGTTACGAATAGATTCGAGAGCGGTGTTTCGTGATTAAACTTCAAAAAGCGACCGTGTTTGAGCCCAAGCTGATTTCCGCCTGCGACGACCAGTGGATAGTTATCGTTGTTGTGCGTTATGCTGTTGCTACTGCCATACAGTATGACGGAGTTATCCAACACGGAGCCGTCTTCTTCTTTGGCGTCTGCGAGCTTGCCGAGAAAATCTGCGAACTGCTGCGCCATGAATTGATCCCATTTGCCGAGCCGTTCCGCTCCCTCAGGCTTATTCCAGCCGTGTGCCAAGCCGTGCAGCGAATCCTTAAAGCCTTCGAGTTGTGGAAACTTCGCGGCTTTCGACGAGGCATCAGCCATGTTAGTAATTTGATACGTTGCGACGCGCGTTGAATCCGTTCTAAACGCCAGATAAATCAGATCGTACATCGTACGTATAAATAACTGGGGTGCCTTGTCGTCGGCATCCAACTTAAGCATGTCGAGGTCTTCATCGCGCAATTCGGGGCGGGGAATTTCTAACCACTGTTGAGATCGTCGAACTCTTTCCTCAATTTGCCGCACCGATGACAAGTACTCGTCCAACTTACCTTGGTCCTGAGCTCCCAATCGCAAGCGCAATGACTTGGAATCTTCCAGTACTCGATCCAACATCCCGGCGGCACTTTTTAAGCGCCGGCGTTTCGCGATGGTATCGGCATCACCCGCGCCGAAAAAGCGATCGAAAATCTGTTGGGGTTGGTTTAGCGCAGGAATCGGTCGCCCTTTGTCGTCATAGGAAAGCGTGCTGGATCTAGTCGGTTCTCCAACCCCGCCATCGGTCGACATCACCAGCGACGAAAAGCGCGTCTGATCACCAAACGCTTCCGCCGCAATCTGGTCCAATGACACTGTGTTGCGTAGTGACTTGTTGTTGAGGAACGCGCCTGTCAAAAAGGTGTCGCCCGTATCGTGGCCCCCCATTTTTCTGCCATTTGGATGCGACAACCCACCCAAGACCGTTATGTTCTTGCGCTGAGCATCCAACGGTTTGAGAGTCTCGGTGAATTGAAAATCTTTCCCTTCGCCATTGGGGAACCAGCGCCATTTTGCTTCGCCGCTCTTCTCGTCGGGCAAGCCGACGCCAAATCCAAAGTACATCGCTGCGACGCGTCGAGGTGCGACTTTTGATTCAGGTGTTTTCGCATCCGCCATACACTCCAGCCAGGGAAGACCCAGCGAAACGCCAGTTCCCATCAAAAATGTACGTCGATCAAGATGCCAAGATTTAGTTCCCATGAGTTTCCTTCACGACATGTAAGTTATGGTCCGCGTCCGCGCAACCGAATCGCGGCGTTATTTTACCTGAAATGGTTCACTAGCAACAACATTCTGTACCAGATCTCGCAATCGGAATCCCTGTGACTTCCACTTATTCGTAATATCGTCAACGGCCCGCTGATCGCTTAACTCCAATCGTCGGCCCAAACTGTAGGTCAGCAATCGAGATACGAGCGATTTGGCAAAACCATCTTGGCGTTCGCTGGACAGATATTGTTTCAACTGGTCGACTCCCGACAATTCCTTTCCGTCTGGAAGCGAGTCTTTGGCGTTGACCGGTAGCAGCTCAAATTTGTTACCGACCTTGCGGCGAACGTCTTCCCGCCAGAGCCCAACTGCGTCAAAGTTTTCTAACGCGATCCCCCACGGGTCGATATTGCGGTGGCAACTCGCGCAGGCTTCTTTCTTGCGATGAATCTCAAGCTGTTCGCGGATCGATAGTTTATGGAATTCGGGATTGGCTTCTGCCAGTGAGGGGACATCTGCAGGCGGTGGAGCGGGTGGATCGTTCAATAGTCGGTCTCGTATCCAAACCGCTCGACGCACCGCGTGCGAATCGGCGCCAGTCGAATTACTCAACAAGATACTCGCTTGTCCCAACAAACCTCCGCGATGCTGTTCTGGCTTCAGTGCCACTCGCTGAAAGTTCAAACCGTAGACACCTTCAACTCCATAATGCTTGGCCAATGGCTCATTCATCATCGTGAAATCTGAATCCAACAGTTTCAATGCGTTTTGGTTGGTCCGCAGCAACTCGGCAAAATACTGTTGCGTTTCTGCACGCATTTCCCGCTTCAATTTCTCGTCAAAACCCGGATAGTATTCCTTGTCGATCGCAACGCTGTCGAGAACATTAAGATGCAGCCATTGCTCCGTAAACTGATCGACGAACCGCTGCGAGCGAGGATCTTTCAACATCCGCTCCACTTCATTGGCGAGCGTCTTCGGTTCCCGTAACTTGCCTTGTCCAGCTAACTCAGCCAGTCGCTGGTCGGGCATCGTGCTCCAGAGAAAATACGATAAGCGAGAGGCCAACTCCCATTCGCCAACCGTTCGCTTCTCGTCGCCAGCAGGTTCCAGCAGGTAGAGAAAATCGGGACGAATCAGTACCATCGCCAATGTTTCTCGTATCGCCTCTTCAAATGTGGGGAACTCGTCGCGGATCGACTGGTAGAAGTCCAGCATGAACTTAACTTCGTCATCTTCAACGGGGCGACGATAAGTGCGTCGCATGAACTTCCGCAAGACTTCAGTGACGTATGCCGCTTCGTCATTTTCGCGTAGCGGTGAATCGAAGAGGATGTGCCGATGCCTAGGCGGTGGCCATTGCTCAAAGTAAGGGGCTTGAAACTCCAACGACTGGATCGTTAGCGAGGCGAGATGCGACTCCTCCGGATAGATCTTGCCACGAGCTTTGTCGTCCTTACTTTTTGGCAGCGGGGAACCGTCGTCATAGCGGTTGCGGAGCCGAACGACGAGACCTGGATACTTTCCTTGCCCCCGAACTGGCAGCGGGAAATCTTCGATTCGGCCCCGGAACTCAAGTGTCTGCTCCCCCGATTTTGTAACTTCGACAAGATCGAATTCACCAAACAGAATTTCGGTGTCAGGCCGGTAGCCAACTGCCGCTTCGAGTAGCGGAAAACCTGTATCGTTCTTGATATCTGCGTTAAACTTAACCCGCAACAAGAAGTGGCCTGCCTCAGGATAGTCCGTTGGAATCTTGGCGAGAAACTCTTGCTGCCGTCCAAGTCGATTGAAACGCTCCGCATTTCCTAACCATTCATTAACATTCCCCTCCTTGAACTCATGCCGAAACACTTGCGGAGCGTCGCCACTTACGATGACACGATCCAGTGCCCTACGAGCCGTGGCGAGATAATATTCGAGATGAATCGCGGACATCCGCAGTGACAATCCGTTGTTCTTGAAGCCGTCTGCGGAAACGGCGTCGGGAGGCAGATCCCGGGTATAGTCCATTTCAAAATCCAAGAGTTCCGTCATCGTGTTCTGATAGTCGGCTCGAGTCAGACGACGAAGAACCACTCGTCCGCTCGTCTTACTTTGAGCTTCAATGGCGGCATCGATTGCACTGGATACCCATTTCGTTAGCGTCGCTCGCTGATCGCTGGACAGCTGCTTCTCATCTTCCGGCGGCATCTCGCCGGCGTTGAGAACATTAAGCACCTCATGCCAGTTTTCAGCAGCGGCTCGATTGTTGATCAGGTCAGTGGAAAGTGTATCGAGCCGAATGCGCGATTCTTGTTTTTGCGGTCCGTGGCAACGTACGCAATGCGATTGCAAAATCGGCAAGACGTCCTTCTCGAAATCGGGAACAACATTGGGAACACTATTGAGATCTGCCGCCCGCGAAACGCCAGCGGAGACCAGTACGAAAAACATCGTTAGTGATATCAGAGCTCTCAAAGTCATCGGCTGGGAGGGGAAAAAGGGCGGGACCAACTGGCGTTGACGAAGTGGGTCCATTTTCCCTTAATTAGCCGTGGGATTCAAGCTCGATAAATTCTGCCCGCAACCATTCGTAATCTCAATGAATTCAACGCGGGCAGGCGATTACCAGCCAGATATTGGCTGACGGTTAAACTCGGATTGTTCGTGAGCGACCTACTGCGAGCACGTAATTGCCGCTGTGGACAGCGTCGGACGGCGCGATTCATACTTTACCTATAAAACAACACGCATACAGATGCATCGCTTGCCCTCCTTACTACAACAACACTTACATGCTCTCGCTGCGATCTTCATAAATAATCCGGGGTTAAATTAAACGCTCCCCCCTCAAAATGTTGCTTAAAGACAAAGTATTGGACTGTAGATACAATGCCGAAAAGCCGCGAATCTGATACATTAGCTTAACGCTCAAATAACAAGTTGGAATACTTATTTTATGTCTCCAAACGGTCTCCAAGAACTGCTGGTATCGAACATCCGAGACGACGCCGCCGAACTCAATCGGCGTCTCGAAGATGACGGCTATCTATTCTTCAAACGCTTGCTCGATCCAGAACGGCTACGAGAATTGCGCCGCGAGATGCTTACGATCATGCAGGTCGGTGGTTGGCTTGTAGAGGCTACAGATCCGGTTGCTGGCATCGCCGATCCATCCGCTCGCAGCACAGAAGGCGATCTCGAGTACACGGACGTCTATCACGAAGTGTATAAGCTGCAATCGTTCCACGAGATCGCCCACTGCAGCCAGGTGTTAGACCTACTCGGACGAATCCGAGGTTGTCCGATGATGCCTCAGCCGCAAAAAGTCGCGCGGCTCTGGTTTCCCAAATACACCGAACACACGACGCCTGTTCATCAAGACTTTGTGCACTTCCAGGGGAACTTCGACAACCTGACTTGTTGGAGCCCGGTTGGCGATTGCCCGCGAGAACTCGGAGGCCTGGCGATCCTACGAGGTTCACACAAAGTCGCCCGCGTCCTGGACCACCAATTTTCGCTCGGGGCAGGCAGTTTGGTAGTCAACCCCGCAGAATACGACGATGCGTCCGACCAATGGCATACGACCGACTATGAAGTTGGCGACACATTAATCTTCCCCTTTCTGACGATTCACAAGGCGTTGCCAAACGTCACGGAAGATCGGTTGCGAGTGTCGCTCGACAACCGCTATCAACGAGTGGGCGATCCGATCGCGGAACACATGTTGAATCCTCATCTCAGTTCGATATCTTCGTTATCCTGGGACGACGTCTACCAGAATTGGGACGGCGACGAGTTTCAATACTATTGGAAGAAATACGACAATCCTGTGCTTCCAAAGATTACCGAATATCTGGACAAAGCCTTCGACGAAGCCGTTGAACTCGCCGCGAATGGAGATGAGCGAGCAGTACTGCATTTGCGCAGAATCGCTACGCGGGACCCACAGTCTGTACAGGGTCAGCGAGCGCAAGCGGTGCTAGAACCATTGCCGTAGTTCCGCTTCGTCGCCTTCTTGCGTCGAAACTGCGTTACTTGCTCGGAGCTATCTCCCCAGCTTGAGAACGCGGGCGAGCAGAGCTCTTGAAAGTCGCCTTTCGCTCCGCGAAATTGCGTGTCTTCTATACCGCTATGAACACGCGATATTAGCCGCTCTGTAATCAACAATAAACCACTTCGTCTGAATTGTGCGTTCCTATTCGGAATGCTGTTCCAACTTCCGAAAGGCCGACCGTCCACGACAAAACTGCGGGCTCAAGTGTTCGATGCATTCTTAAGACGCAATTTCGCGGAGCGAAAGGCGACTTTGCGCCTGCTGCACGCAAGTTACAAAAACTGGCAACCCCTCTGCGAAATTGCGTAACTTGCCCTCGCATAAATGTTTGAATCTTGGCACGCAGAACCCAACATTACGCCGCCACGGGTCCCCAACTTCGGCTATAATCCGCATTGAAAAAATACCGCCACCAAT
>JBLHLE010000278.1:0-7824 GCA_047620805.1 Pirellulaceae bacterium | reverse complement strand
CATTATCAACACACTTCCAACGTGACTAGTCAATCGAACCATGAAATCTGAAATCGTTGTAGTAGACGGCAAGGTCCTGCACCTCGGACTCGCCAAGGGACAGCTGGCAAGGAATATTTTCCTTGTTGGCGACCCGGCACGGGCGATTCGAGTAGCTGAGAGATTCGACAACATTACAGCTGAAGTCAGGAACAGGGAGTTTGTGACTATTACAGGAAGCTACAACGGCGTACCGGTTTCGGTTATTGGTACCGGAATCGGTGTTGATAATGTAGAGATCGCGTTGGTGGAGGCTTATACCGTAGGTGCATTCGATTTCGACAGTGCTCAGTATCTGCCGGGATCACCACCGCTAAAGTTCATCCGCATCGGCACGTCGGCGGGAATCCAGGACAATATCGAACCCGGGACCATGGCGATATCCACCTATGCGCTGGGCCTGGACAATGCGGGTCTGTATTACGATCATCCCGCAGCGGATCAGGTTGTCACTCAAATCGAGCAACGCGCGCTCGAAATATTGACGAACTGCACTCCGGCCGGGGCACGATTTCGCGACAAGATAGTGCCGTATGCTGCCAAAGCATCACCTGCCGTAGCGGCTGCGCTGGCTGACTCTGCAGCGGCTCTGAAAATGGACCACGTTATCGGGATCACAGCGGCCACGCCGGGATTTTATGGTCCGTCCAGCCGATTCATTGAGGGTCTGGCAAACACAATTCCGTCAATCAAGACGCAACTGTCTGACCTGCAGATCGAGGACCAAAAAGTGGTCAATATGGAGATGGAGTCCAGCTTGTTGTTTCATCTCGCAGGCCATTTAGGATGCCTTGTTGGCACCATTTGTCCCATCATCAGCAAGCCGACAGCGAGCACAGCTATTCTCGATTACAGCGCCAGCATAGAGAGTGCGATCAGTATCGCAATGAGTGCTATGTGTGAACTTGACGGTGATCAGCCTGTTGCCAGCAGGTAAAATGCGGTAATCGGTACGACACTAAACACTCTGGCCCAGGTAAGACCATCGGCGATTAGCTCGCTTAGAAACTGAACTGAACGGATAACAATTGCGTCCCAATGGACAAGTCGTAGTTCGAACCAACAAGATCATTTTCCCAGACGTACGCATCAACCTGTATGCCGACAGCAAAGCTCGGGTTGATGTGCCAACGCACGCCAATGCCAGCGGTTCCCGCCGTATCAGTCTCGTCAAAAAACCCGGCAACTTCTTCGCTCATTTGGGCATAGCCGATCTGGCCGAACAATTCCCAGCCACTGGTCCCGAAAGGGATATAGCCAACCGCATGAACCGACACCGAACTAATATCCAAGCTGTCAAATCCGTCTGAATAGCCACCGAAATCCGCCACGCGTGCCTCGATTCCAAAGTGCTTGAAGAACTTGTAGCCGATGTAACCCTGGACGGCCGTGTCCTGATCATCGAAGAAACCAATACCACCGTCATCATCAAATATGGCCGTGCCGCCTGAGAGGCCGATGTAGATACCATTCTCTTTGGGTGCTTCGGCGCTTGCCGTTGCCGAGAAGGCCAGAAGGGTTAGTGCAAATAGTGTTTTTCTAAACATGGTTAATCTCCATAATCATGGCGACGCCTGATCGAATGGGCGGAAATTACCACTTGTGGGGCGCGAAAGAAGGACATGAGTCGCATTTCCGAACCTCGTCGAACCGGTCCAAATATGACTGGACGAATAACGAAATAGCCGATTTTCCTGAGTGGGCGCGAGATTAGACGATCTCTGGATGGTTTGTCACTCGTTATTGCGGTGGTACAGCTTGCCAATTTTCGGATCGCAAGCCACTCCGGGTCAGTCGATATTATCGGCCTTTCTTTTGCCGCACTTTGTCATTTTAAGAATCTACACAGTTCTCCGAGTTATGAGCACCGATCGCTGTGAACTGAGTATGAATGATGAATCGGTGGAGCAAATGAATATCAATGTTCTGCCTGTCGTCGAGGACAAGGGTCGGTGCCAAGCGCACGCACGTGCCACGTCTCGTGATGCGTTGATATTGGTTGAAGTTCGATTTCGCTCAGATAATCGGGCGTCGCGAGACGAATTGTGGCGGAAAGCGCGAGATAAGGTGCTGGTCTACGTAAGTAGGTGGATGTTCAAGTCCTCTTCATTGTTTGTCCCTAAAAAGACTTATGCAACTATCGCCATGGTCAGCCATTCCGCGATCAGCGCTGGGCGGTCTTCTCCCTCTATCTCCACCGTTACCTGTTGCGTCACTCGAAATTGATCGGCTTTGGTTTCTGTGACGGCTAGTAGCGTCATTTTGCCGCGAATACGACTACCGACACGCACCGGACTCAGAAAACGCACCTTGTCGAAACCATAGTTGATTCCCATCGTTGCACCTTCAATCGTTGTGCCAGCTCCGGCAGTGGCGAAATAGGACAACATGGAGAGCGTCAGAAATCCGTGGGCAATCGTGCCGCCAAACGGCGTAAGCGCAGCTTGTTCCGGATCGACATGGATAAACTGCGGGTCGATAGTGACATCGGCGAACGCGTTCACATTTTCCTGAGTGATTGCTACCCATGGTGACTTACCGGTGTTTTCTCCGATGTGATTTTGCAGAATATCTCGAGTAAGTGAAAGGCCCATCATTGTTCTCCCATTGATTAGTGACTTCGCCCAAGAAAAGAATCGAGAGCTGCGACGCATTCAGTTAGGCGGGTTAATAGAAATAGATGGCCGCAGTCAAAAACCACGAGCTCTGAATTTGGAATCAAGGTATTCAGGATTCGTGCATTGGACATTGTGACGATCGGGTCATCTTCGCCTGCCATGACGAGCGTTGGTTGTTGAATTCGATGCAGCCAGAAAATGCTGGTCCATCCGATCAGTGCGAAAAGTTGAGTGAAAAACCCACGACTTGTCGGCGGAGCTATCATGACGGCGTGACGTTCAACCAATGAGCTATCCGTTCGAAAGTCCCCGCCATAAATGATTCCGGCGATCTTTTTAAAATACTCTGGCGACTGGAATCGAAGTGGCGTCGACATGTGAAACATTACACGCGGAGACGGTGGAACCATTACATGCCCGGTAGAGGACGCGGCTAGAACGAGACGCACACATCGTTTCGGATAGTCGTACGCGAATTGTTGAGCGAGGCCGCCCCCCCACGATACGCCCATTACGAACACACTGCCGACACCAATCGCATCAAGTAGGTCGGCCGCCAGATCCGCGAAACCGGACAAGCGCCTAATTGTCGACGAACTCCCGGATTCACCAACACCGGGAAGATCAAAGGTGATCACCCGGAAACCGCTGAGCCGTCGCATGAGCGGCTCAAGTAGCTCAATAGAAGCACCGTTGCCATTGAATATGAACAAAGGAATTGGGTGAGCGTGAGCAGGCGACGTAGCCGCAACCCGAATTTTTTCCTGGCCCACAACTTCGTGCCAATGAGTAACAACTGGGAGGTCATCAGTGGAACTTTGTTTCAACTTAGGTATCCCGACTATTCGAAAACATAGTCGCCCGGTGCGGGCCGTAGTGGAGAGAATTTCTTATTACCGCACTTTTTCGGTGCGGTCTTTTGCTCTGCGTCCTCGGCCAACAACCAGTCGCTCCAATGCGGCCACCAAGACCCTCCTTGTTCCTCAGCACCCTTTAGCCAATCGCCGTGATCGACTGAAATTTCCGAATTCGTCCAGTAGATGCGTTTCGATGAGTTAGGTGGGTTAATTAGGCTTTGGATATGCCCGGAGCTACTCAACACGAACGTAACGTCGCCGGAGAATAACTGGGTTGAGCGATAACAAGCGCTCCACGGCGTAATGTGGTCTGTGGAGCCGGCCATGATGTAAATCGGGCAACTAATTTTTCCAACGTCAATTTCTACTCCTCTTATCGATAAACTACCCGCATTTCGAAACGGACTATTCTTGAATACATCCAGGAAGTCGCTATGAAGACTAGCCGGCAATCGAGTGGTGTCGCTGTTCCAAAATAGAACATCAAATGCTGGCGGTGTGTCACCGTGCAAGTAGTTACTGGCTACATAGTTCCATATCAGATCGTTCGGCCGCATCCAGCTAAATACCCGAGCAGTATCCCTGCCATCAAGTATGCCGGTGCTAGCAGTTCGTTTCCGCGAGGTTTCGATTATCTCATCGGTCATGAACAGATTTGCGACAGTATCCTGGGAACGCGGATCTAGAACGTTCACCATTAGCGTCATCGATGCGACTGCATCTCCTTTGTCGACTGCGGCCATGTACGCCAGTGTTGCCGTCAATGTAATACCGCCAGCACAAGCTCCGACGGTGTCGACGCAGGGGTGTCGGGTGATAGTGCAGATCGAGTCTATTGCCTCCTCGATCGCCTTGGTATATTCGTCAAGGCCCCACTCGCGCTGCTCGGCTGTAGGATTGCGCCAAGAAACAACAAATACTTGGAAACTCTGGTCCAGCAGATATTTCACGATGCTCTTTTCGGGCGTCAAGTCATATACGTAGAATTTGTTTATCTGTGGAGGAACAATTAGGACAGGTCGCGCGCGAACATTCTTCGTCGTCGGCGCGTATTGAATCAGTTCAAGAACAGGATGTTCGAATACAACGGACCCGGTTGTCGTCGCCAAGTTTTCTCCGACTACAAATGGTGTCGAATCGACCTGCGTCGGCATGCCGTCATTGTGCAGCCAGTCGTGAGCAAGATTCTCCACACCCTGCACCAAACTCATTCCTTTGGTTTCCTTCGCTTTGCGTAGCGCTGAAGGGTTTCCCATAAGGAAATTCGTTGGTGCAATCGCATCCGCAATGAGTTGCGTAAAAAACTTCGCACGATCACGATCACTCTCTTCGAATTCGGCCGAATCTACCCACTCGCTCAGACTGCGCTCCAACGCCAGCCAACTTTGCGCTACACGACGATAAATAGGACTGTCGTCAAACGCGTCGTCTTTGAATCGCCTGTCTTTGGCGTTCGGCGCTAATTTTGACGTGCCTGCGACTATTTTCACGTTTTCCGCGATCAAGCTGGCAGCCTGTTGCAGTCCCGCCAGCGGCCGAATGAGTGCTTGTTTGGCGACTGAAATGCCAGCACTCTTTATGTCGTCAATACCAATTCCAATAATGGGGTTCAGAACGTTGGCATTATCCATCGCCTCTTCTTCAGCAACGCCATCATCATGTTCATCATCTACCATGTCTTTCTCCTAGACGCACCGTGCTCAGGACTCAAGCTCCGTCGCGCCATGACTGGTTCGCGCTTGTTCGGGCGGGAACTCATCTACTCGAATGACGTCGTCGAGAAGCTGCCGGTACTCCTGCAGTCTTGCGGCTTCAAGTTCGCCAATTGCCCCCTCGCTAACAGCCCTTTTGATCGAAACCGTATTCAACAAATCGGATCCGAGCGCTCGATCGAGCTTCGCGATCGCTTTCTCGGTTTTCTCTGCATCGCCTGCTCTTTCGAGTGCGATCTCAAGCAATCCAACAGGATCCTGCTTGTCGAGTTTTATGAAGGTTCCCGCCGTCAAACGATTCCGAGCGGCTGACGGCTCAAGCATCCGAGACGCAATGCCTTGTACCAAATGATCGGCAGGCTCTCGGTACGGACGACCCAACGGCAATACGATGCGCTTTAGAACACGTCCAAGTAATTTTGAGGGGAAATTTTGAAGGATTGACTCCAGTCGTTGCTGAACAATGTAGAGGGAATCCTGGATCGCCCATTCAGCGAACACCCGATCTTCTTCGTTCGCCCCGTCGTCCTCGAAACGCTTCAGCACAGCAGAGGCCAGGTATAGATGGCTCAGAATGTCACCAAAACGAGCCGACAAACGCTCACGACGTTTCAACTCGCCACCGAGAATCAACAGAGCTGCGTCCGCTACAAAGGCAAACGCCGCACTCATCCGCGATATCTGTCGGTAATAATTTTTGAATTCGCATTTCGCCGGAACGCTCGCGATTCTCGCCGCAGTGAGTCCAAGTACAAGGGTGCGCACAGCATTGCTGATCGTGTGACCAATGTGGCGAAATAACACCTGATCAAATTGCCGCAGTGCTCTTTTGGCATCGCTGTCGGCAGCCGCTGCCATTTCCTGCAGGACGTAAGGATGGCAGCGAATAGCGCCCTGGCCGAAAATTATCAGGCTACGCGTCAGAATATTGGCACCTTCAACGGTAATGGTGACAGGTATCGAGCGATACAGGTTTTGCAAGTAATTGTGCGGACCGTCGCAAATACCGCGGCCGCCGTGGATATCCATGGCGTCGTTAATGACCTGCCGCATGCCTTCAGTATTGTGATACTTCAATATCGCCGACAGTACCGCGGGCTTTTCGCCCTGATTCAACGCGACGGCAGTCAGCAGCCGTGCAGCGTCCATTCGATACGTTAGGCCACCTATTCTCGCGAGCGCCTCTTCTACACCTTCGAACTTGCCGATCGGAGTCTTGAATTGCCTACGCACTCGAGAGTAAGCACCGGTCGTCAGGCTGGCTAACTTGCCCGCCGCCGTGCCAAGTGCCGGCAGTGATATTGCGCGACCTACTGATAGACAGTTCATCAGCATTTTCCAACCGTTTCCAATCTCCGCCTCGCCGCCGATAATCCAGTCCATCGGTACGAATACGTCCTTGCCACTATTGGGGCCATTTTGAAACGCACCACCGATCGCATGCCGCGCGCCAATGGTTACACCCTTCGTGTCCGTCGGAATGAGTGCGCAGGTGATACCGAGATCAACGTTGTCGCCCAGGATCTTATTCGGGTCAGCTGCTTTGAAAGCAAGACCGAGGACCGTGCAGACGGGCCCCAAAGTGATATACCGCTTTTCCCAGTTCACGCGAAATCCCAGTGTTTCTTGTCCGTCATATTTTCTCGACAGACCACCCCTAGATCAGGCAGTGCACCAGCATCAGAACCGGCATACGGATTGGTCAATCCAAAGGCCGGAATTTCTTCGCCCTTTGCGAGAGCCGGTAGGTAACGTTCCTTTTGTGCCTCCGTGCCGTAGTGCATTAGCAACTCACCGGGACCGAGCGAGTTTGGCACCATGGCGGTAATCGCCGCCGACACACTTCGAGTCGCAATTTTCATGACCACTTCCGATTGCGCTCGCGGTGAAAATTCGAGGCCACCGTACTCCTTCGGAATAATCATGCCGAAGAAGCGATTTTCTTTAAGGTATTCCCACGCTTCTGCAGGCAAATCATTAAGTTCGGCGCAGATTTCCCAATCGTCGAGCATGGCACACAATTCTTCGACAGGACCGTCGAGGAACGCCTGTTCTTCGTCAGTTAACTCGGGTTTCGGAGTCTGTTGAAATTTTTCCCAATCGGGTCTGCCACTGAAAATTTCGGCATCCCACCAGGTCGTACCGGCATCGATCGCCGCCTTTTCCGTTTCCGACATTGGTGGCAACACAGACCGGAACCAGATCAACAGCCATCTACTTAGAAGAATTCTGCGCAATGGACGCACATTCAGAATGATCACCAATGACAAGAGCGGAACGATCAGCCACATATTCAATTCGGCACCGAGGTATTGATAGGCCGATGCGGCGCCAACAACGACGATCGTCCAAGTAACGAGCGATGTTTTTCGATAGGCGAAGACGATCGCGGCTACTGCAAGAACCGACGTCCACAAAATGGTCTGCATAACTTGTTCCCCGATTTTTCGGCCAGACTGGCACTCGAATACAGGCTAATAATGTTAGTGGGATAGCTTGCGACCTTTTTGGCGTTTTGCGTCAGAGAGTCGGGCTGCGGTGCCGAGACCATGGGAACGTTGAATTCTAAGATGGCGATGTCGATTAGCGCAGTATCGA
>JBLHLE010000277.1:0-7838 GCA_047620805.1 Pirellulaceae bacterium | reverse complement strand
CCAACCTTTGCGCGCGCAGCCTGTACCCGTGCAACCTTTGCACGCGCAGCCCACACCAATTCAACCGCTTCAGCCCCAACGATCTCAGCCTGCTCAACCTATTCCTGCTCAACCTATTCCTGTCCAACCGAACCCGGCTCGTCCGCTACCCGTTAATCCCGCGCAGCAACAAGTGGCTCCGCAGCCAATTCCAGTGCAACGACAGGGGGTCCCGCAACCAATTAGGCCCAACGGCGGTCCAGTTCCCATTCCGGCCCACCAAGGTTACGGCGCGACTGGCCCAGTACCCATCAAGGCGGAGGCTGGAAACCTGACAATACGGGAAGAGAACTACGACGACGACGAAATGAACGAGAAGCCTCCAGTGGCTCTCAAGCAAGCTCCACCTTGGCTCATCAGCACCATTGTCCACACGGTCATGATCGTCGTACTTGGTTTATGTACGTTTCTATTGAACAGCGGCAAGCCTCCGATTGAACTCGTGTCCGTAATTATTGCTGAGGAAGAGGGCGAGCAACTTGAGGACGATACGTTTGAAGCGTTAATCCCGGACCCAATCACAGATCCCGAAGAGGCGGTTTTTGCGGAGGACTTGATTCCAGTCGAGGATCCATTGGCCGCTCCGCTAGACATTCAAGAGTTGGTTTTCGACCCAACGTCATCGGCCAGCGACATTCCAGCACCGACGGTTGGATTGGCGTTAAGCGGACGCGAAGCGGGCATGAAAAAGGCACTTTTGTCAGCATATGGCGGAAATGCGACTACCGAGCAAGCTGTAACCGACGGACTTGAGTGGCTGAAACGAAATCAAAAAACCGATGGTTCATGGAGCTTGCTAGGTCCCTATTCCTACCCAGCAATCGGCGAAGAAAACCGATCTGCTGCGACAGCAATGGCGTTATTGGCTTACCAAGGCGCCGGCAATACTCACCTCAAAGGCCAATTTAAAACGCAAGTAGCAAAAGGCTGGAAATTTCTGTTAACACAGCAAGACGCCGACGGCAACTTTTACCACGAAGGCGGACATCACGACAGACTTTATACCCAAGCGCAATGCACAATCGCCCTTTGCGAACTGTACGGGATGACCAAAGACAGCAAGTTTCGAGCGCCCGCGCAAAAATCACTCGACTACTGCCACATGGCTCAAAGCCCCGTCCTCGGCGGCTGGCGTTACACACCGAAAGAAGACTCTGACATGTCCGTTACCGGCTGGTTCATGATGGCTCTGCAGAGCGGCATGATGGCAGGACTGGAAGTTTCCAGCCCCAACCTGGACAAGATCAACACATTTCTCGATTCAGTCACCGGTGACGGTGGAATCCACTACGGCTACAAACCGGGACGCGGCCCAACACCAACGATGACAGCAGAAGGCTTGCTCAGTCGTCAGTATTTAGGCTGGCAGCACGATGATGCTCGTTTGATCGAAGGCGTTGCTTATCTCAATAGCAACCCCATCGATTACGTCGGAGATGAGAATGTCTACTACTGGTACTACGCAACTCAAGTTACCCACCACATGGGCGGCGATTCCTGGAAACGCTGGAACGCCGTGATGAAGGTGGAAGTGCCGAAGCACCAAGTCAAATCGGGAGCGGAAAAGGGAAGCTGGGACCCATCCAACGACCGTTGGGCCGCCAGCCGTGGAGGAAGACTGTTCTCAACATGCCTGTCGGTATACATGCTCGAGGTTTATTACCGCCATCTGCCTATCTACAAGCATCAATTCTAAACTCAGCGGGGCTTGTGATTCGCTTCCCCTGCACATATTCCTCTGCACATATTCCTCTGCACATATTCCTCTGCACATATTCCTCTGCACATATTCCTCTGCACATATTCCTCTGCACATATTCCTCTGCACATATTCCTCTGCACCTCATCACTCGCACCTCATCACTCGCAACTCATCACTCGCACCTCATCACTCTTCGTGCGTAGTGGGGACAAGAAAGCGATAGGCAATCAACATTTTCGTCAGCGTACAATCCAAACGAAACCCGTTGTACTGACTGGATTCCATCAGTTGACTATTGCTGCGGTTCGCGTCAGCGGTTTGGCAGGCAGCAAATGACAGTAGCAGTCCTCATCGTGTTGGCCCTGCGGGCCAAATAGGCCGTGGGTTATTCCAAACCGGGGCCTGACGGCACCCGGCAAGGGTTGTTAGGGCCCTCCGGGCCCGGCGAGCGAAGCTCGCTTTGAGAGTAAAAGTTTGGGACCGAGGGGAATTGCATGCGCGACACGCGATTAAATCGGCAGCTCGCTGCGCTGGGAGGTAACATTTAGTTCGCTACCGCAGCGGAAAGAAAACCGCCTCACGCCAAAGTGGACAAAACGTACGGTCCTTTGGGTATCACTGCGATCGTTGCTTCGCTGCCGTGTTTTTCGATCGCTTCGGCAACCGCAGCCTCAACCGATATCGCGGTATCGACGTAGAATTTCTCCAAGACCTCGGGCGCAATTCCGTCGCTGACCATCGTTACAGATGCTTTTCGCCGCACCTTGGCCAATTCCTCTAGCTGCCATTGATCCATCTTGAAGTATCGCTTGCTGACGATCGCATCCATGAACGCCTCGAGCGTCGCGTGATCTTTGAAGAGCTGTTGAAACGGTTCGCTTCCGATACCTTCGGTAAGGCTGGCCGCAACAATGATTGTGCCGCCTGGCTTGATGATTCGAAGCGCTGCTCGCATTCCCTTCACCGATTGATAAAAAGTGGTATCGAGTGGATATCCAGCGGAACTTGTTACGACAATATCGACGGGCTGCTCAACTTTATCCGTCACGACGCTCCGGACAAATTCTACTCCCTCGTAAAACGCTGTCTCCATGTCGCCGGCCACGAATTTCAACGGTCGACGCTGCGCGTCGATGACGACATTGACGATGAAGTCGCAGCCCGCCTTCTTGGCGATCCACGTATTCTCTTCGTGAACTGGGTTGCCGTCGATCACGCCACAGTCGGCGTTGGGGTGCTCGAGAAAATCCGGACTGTGCCAAACTTTGATCGTTTCCAATCCAGCGATACCGGGGCATATCACTTTCCGCCCACCAGAAAACCCCGCCATCATGTGCGGCTCGATCAATCCCGTGGTGATCTTGAGCTCAGCATCGACAAATCGACGGTCGATCCATATCGGTACAGCTCGCGGACTCTCGCCAAGGTAAACGTGTTCGTCGCTGGCCAAGCCGTCGTGATTTTCGATGCGATAGTTTTCGTAAACGAAATCACCAACCATTTCCCGCAACTCCGACTCGTCGTTTGCGCGATGCAATCCAGTGGCGACAAGAATGAGGATCCTGTCTTTCGAGATCCCTGCCAAATGCAATTCGGGCAGCACTTGCGAGAGGATCAGTTCGTTGGGAACAGGTCGAGTAATATCGCAGATCAGAATGCACGCGGATTTCTTATCGGCGGCAAGTTGAGATAACGGAGGAGTCCCGTTGGGAGCATTGAGAAGGTCGCGAAGATTCGCCGCCGGATCCGAAATGGGTTCGGAGTCTTTGTAGGCGAGGGTTCGAACGACGTGTCGCTCGGGAAGATCCACGTCTAAGCCCGAGCGACCATATTCTAAGCGTACACGCACTCGACCACCTCAATTGTGAAAGTCGTCGACCGCAATAGGCGGACGAGTTTACTCGTCCTCTTTCTTGACTTTCTTCTTCTTCTTCAACGAGATCTTCTGAACTCGCACTTTAGGCAGACCGAGAACAGGTTCACCTTCTTGCCAGCGATCCGTTTCTTTCAGTTTCTCAAGTCGCTCGAATCGCGTGAGAACATTGCGGTTCTTGATTGAACCAGCCCGAATTTTGAGACTCTTGTCAATTGTCATTGCACCGTTCCTCGGAGAAAAACAAATGTAACCGTATGTATAAATATGTTCAGGCCTCGGTAAAAAAGCCTGTAAACGAGCTAATTGTCAGCCTGTCAATTGTGAGCGAGCAAACATCACGTTCACTTCGGTCATCTCGACGGACTTTCTGCACGTCGGATGTGAAATTTCTCGCTCTTTAAGCGCGGATACACACCCGTTATGGCCATTCAACAATGACCAAGGGCGTAAGTATATGCCAGAAAAATGATTTCTTCAACCGGCAACGCGGTCTTTACTGCCAGCTATGGCTTCGCGGGGAGTGGCGGCAACTCCTTGGGCACAGGAGACTTAGGGTCGCCGTCGCGATTCGGCGGAGCGGTCGAGTTGACCGGAACCAATTGTTCGTAGTTGATAATCTGTACTGGATTGACCTTCGGATGGGGACCCGACTTGCCAAAATAACGTTCATCAGCAAATACCACTCGATGCTCCTGAGTCGGTTTTTCTCCGCGCGAGAACGGAAGGCGGATCTGGTCGCCCGCAAATCTCGTCCCTTCGTAAATTGTCCCGGTTTGGAAGGGGCCCGCGCCGAACAGCCACCAGTCCTTCGAGCGACTGGAGGCCAACGACGTTCCAGACTGCCACACGCGTTCCCCAGTAGTTCGATGGTAGGCAAAGACGGCCACTTTGGCGGCGCCGTAATGATCGTTACGTTTCGCGATTGCCAGCTCGGGAATGGAGGGAACTATCGGCGCGTTGGGAAGCAAGTTCGCGGCGGCCGTCAGCGAATTACTCGCCGGAATGCCGTACGTCATTTCGTGCATATCAGTTCCAAGGGCGCCGACACGAGCTTCAACCACGTAATCTGCATCCGTAAGCTTCTCCTGCATGTAGCAATTCGCAGCCACTAACTGCTGGCGAAGCGAGCTAACGATGTAGTCAGCGTTGACAAATCCCATTCCCTTAATGAGCTTGATGTACTTTGTGTCGAGGTAGACTTTCTCCCCTGCCAGCGATGAAAAATCGATATTGGCCACAGAGCGATCGACGGCGTCGGAAACCAAAATCTGTTCCGTCGCCATTCTTGAATTCGTCGTTCCGCATCCACACGCGATCAACAGCGGTGCGAGCATTAGCCAGCGATACATTTGAATCAGGTATTCCATGGGTGGGTGTTTACTGAAACAGGAGAATCCCCATCCCTTCAGCCCTCGGCTTCGCTGCCGCGGGCTGCGACCAACTTTGAAAACCGACTCCCGGCACGACGCGCTGCACGCCAACGGCCCAGGCGTCGTTCACGCGCGGTGCACTCGGCGCTAACTGTGACCACGGAACCGCGAACTCGACTGTCCACTGCAGTTCGTCGGAATTCGCTGCGACAAACCATTGGGGATTCCAGGTCTTGTCGCCCAAACATTCTTCCGCGGTCCAGCCTTGATGGTCGACCGTCAAACGATAGAACGAACTATAGTCGCGGTCGATATCGAGCAACAACTCGACTCGATCATTGCTGGACAAGTCGGCGTCGTGGGAACGCGGCGAATCGGACATCGTGTACGTAGCTTGCGCCGCCTTGCGGCAACTGACGCCAACGTACAAAAATTCATCGTCGTAAGCCAAGACAGCCCCGCCGGGCCATTTTTCGTCGTCGCCAAACAGACTCGAAATGTTGACGGGTTTGGCCGTTTGCCAAATTGGATCGTCCAAGCGACCATCCAAATACGGCTTTGCATTGCTTCGGTAACAAAGCGTCAGCGGTTTGGGGGGAGGACCTTGCCCACTTTGCAACCACAATTCAGTACGAGCACTCGATGCCCAATCCGATTCCGGATGTTGGCTCGTAAACGAGTGATAGAATCTTTCCGCATCGCGAGCGTGGCCAAGTTGCTGCTGAGCAACTCCTAGCGGGAAACGCATTCGAGGGTCGGTGTACAACGCCGGTCGAGTTTGCTTAATTCGATTGGCCAGCGCCAAGGCGTGCCCAATGCGTTCATTCGGCTTGAGCGTGTCAAACATCACATCGCGGCCACGAATCTCTGGTTTCACTTCGGCCAGCTTAAGATCACTCGCATGCGACGGCGCCGCTCCGCGTTTGAAGCCAATATAATTCGCTTTTCGCTGCAGCCACGATGCCTCGCCACTGGCATAATACTGCACCATCCACAGCAAGGCAGATTCTGCCAAAGGATGATCGGGGTAGCGATCGGCCAGCATTTGGTAAACCTGAGCCGCTGCATCCGACTTGCCTGACTCGTGGTAACGTACCGCAAGTTGAAACAAAATATCGCCGGCACTCTGTGTATTGAGCCCGTCGGTCAGATCTCCAACTTGACCAAGCCAACTACCGTCTTGGACGCTTTGCTCCAGCTCCATCATTCGCTGAATATTACGTCGTTTCTGGGCAGCAAAACGCAGCGTCTCCATGTTACCCACAATCTCGTCGATGGTTTTTCGGCGAGCGTCACCACCCGGAACGAGATTGATTCCGGCAAAGAAACCGCGCTGATCCGGCTGCTGAGCTAAATGACTCACCAACATTCGGAAGCCGAGTGTCGCGGGTGGCTGACGGTATTCACTGTTCATCAAGCCTGCTGCATGCGACGCGTGATCGGCAATCGACTTACCAAACCTGGGCAGCAACTGAGTCGTGGAAATATTGACATTCCCCTGCTCGCCGTTGCTTATGCTGCTGAAGACTTTCTTCACGCTCCAAGGCTCGAGACCGAGTTCGGTCAACTGTTCGGTAAATTGAGTCGCGTCGGCGGCATGACGAACCGCCGAAAGGACAACTTGATTGGTGACATGAGCCAACGGATCATGACCCCGCGGATCGGCTGGTTCGGTAATGATGATTTCGGGTCGCCACTGTCGAATGCGAGAAACCAAGCGTTCCTCGAGAATTTGAATACTGCGACCGTCGTTCATGAAATCCCAACCTCTAACCACGTCCTCGGCCTTCAACTTCAGTCCTCGCTGTCGCAGCGGGAAACGCCAATCCGAGTGCAATGCTGTGGCTCCCGAGGCGATAACGGCGCCTCGAGTTCGTTGGGATTCGGTTGCCTCAGCCTCGGAGGCTTGCATAATACTGCGGTTGCCGATCAATTCGATCGCCGTCAGGTATCCGTCGTCTGCCGCAACTTTCGACAACAAGGGTAACGGAATCTTGGACGCTTCGCTGAATATTCCTAATACAGCTGCGCGCAGACCGCCACTTCTCTGCCGCCGCCAGGTCTGTCCGCCGTCACTTGTTGCCAAGATTGTTCCCAACGAACCGACGGCCCAGCCATATTGCTTGTCGACAAAGGTCATGCCGCGCAAGTTCATTTTCTGACCCGTCTGAATCGTTTGCCAACTCCGACCGTAGTCAGGCGAGTGATAGATGACGGTTCCGGGGTCGCCAGCGATCCAAACATTTTCGCCGTAAATCGCCAGCGCGTGTAGATCCAACTGATGGGCTCCGAGCGGAAGCGGAACGTCCGGACTCGTCCACGACAAACCGCCATCGCGAGTTTGCATCGCCAGTCCAGCATCACCGATCAACCAACCACTGCTGCCACCTACCAGCTGTAAGCGATGCAATGGTCGACTTCCGATCGCTGGCGTCCGCGTCGGTTGAACACCGTTGGACATCACCATCCCAAGTCGGCCTCGCTCACCGGCAACGGCGCCGGTCGTGGCATCGCGGAAATCGCCCGTCGTCCAACCATCTCGTTGACCACTGGGTAGTGACGCCCAACTGCGGCCACCGTCGCTAGTTCGAAAAACTCCAGACGTATATGTCGTCGAATTATTACCTACGGCCCAGCCGCGATTGGCATCGAAGAATTTGACTTTCGAAAGAGCAGGAAGATTTAAGCCAGCTACGGATGTCCAGCTCCTACCACCGTCTTTCGTTCGCAGAATGACTCCCGTACTCTTATGGGTATACGGATGCGTCCAGCCACCAACCGCCCAGCCATTTTGGGGGTCGGCGAAAAAGATGGACCGCAACACACAACCCGTGCGAGTTTCCTGAAGCCC